>CAYIOH010000310.1:0-5374 GCA_964364975.1 uncultured Bifidobacteriaceae bacterium | reverse complement strand
TGCCAGAACGTGCGCGGCGGAAACCCCATGGAGTTTCACGATTTTATGCCGCGAGGTTTGGCCACGCAGCAATACCGCCGCCCGGCGCGGGCAATCCAAAGTTTCGGCAAGCAATCGCAGCAGCGCCTCGTTCGCCGCGGCGTCCACTGGCGGCGCGGTGACTTTGATCCGCAACTCATTTCCGAGCGGCTTCCCGATTTCGTTCGCCGACGCGCGCGGCTGGAGCTTGATGGCCAGCGACACGCCATCCGGTTGAACGGTCAGGAATTCCGGCAGATTTTGATTGGTCGTTATGGGACGCGCCGTTGACTCCGGAAGTGTTTGCGTCTCACGATCACTTCAGCCGTTTTCGATTCGTGCATTTCTAAACGAATCTGGCTAAACTGGTCGCCGCAATGAACAAAAATCTTTTTGCCTTCGCGGCCTTGGCAGCCGTTTGTTGTTCCGGTTGCGTCGCCGAACGCTACAAACCCTCAGGCGTTACTCCCCAGCGTGAAGCGATCAGCGCGCCGCCGGCGCCCAAGCTGGACGAACCGGGCATCCTCGCCCAGGCAGCCGCCCAACCACCCGCGCCGGTCGGCGGCGAAGATTGGCAACCGCTGTTCGACGGCGAATCACTGCGCGGCTGGCGCGTGACCAAGTTTGACGGTGGTGGCAAGGTCGAGGTTCGCCAGGGGCTGATCGCCCTCGGGGCAGGCGATCCGTTCACCGGCATCAATTTCACCAACGACGCGCCCAAGGTGAATTACGAAATTGCGCTCGAAGCCATGCGCGTGGGCGGCTCGGATTTCTTTTGCGGGCTGACTTTCCCGGTGCGCGATGCGTTTTGCAGTTTGATCATCGGCGGTTGGGGCGGGTCGGTTGTCGGGCTGTCCAGCATTGACGGCATGGATGCCTCGGAAAACGAAACCACCCAGTTCATAGATTTCGCCACGGGCCGCTGGTATCGCGTCCGGCTGCGCGTAACCGAGCAAAAGATCGAGGCCTGGATCGAGCAGAAGAAGGTCGTGAACCTGACGAGCACCGGCCGGAAGATTTCGCAACGCTTCGGCGACATTGAACTTTCCAAACCCCTCGGCATCGCGTCGTGGATGACGAGCGCCGCCGTGCGCGAAATCAAAATCCGGCGCGTCACCACACCGGATTCGCCCACCGAGTAAACAGCCGCTGCGGGTCAATTCAGCGCGATGCCGCGCCGCACGTAGGTCGGCAGGTCAAGGTCTTCGCCTTTGTGCACCGTCGGCTCGGTCCGGTCGAAGCGGCCTTTGGTGACGATTTCCAGCGGCAATTGCGTTTGCTTCATGCGCGGGGCTTTCTTGCGCTGGCGCGCAGCGTTGCCGCCATGCTTGGAAAGGATTTCTTCGCGTTGCTCGGTCGTCAGTGCCGGCGCCGGCGGCACCAGCCGCGAAGGCGGACGTTGCGCCGTGGTGTGGTGCAGGAGTTCCGAGTCGAAGTCCGGCGTTTCGTCGTCCGCCGGTTTGCGGGCGTCTGACCTGCCCGGGTTGGATTTGGCGGCCGACCGCGCGCCGTGTCGGGTGGCAATAATGGTTACGGAGAGACGCTCACGAAACGCCTCATCCACCGCCGCGCCCATGATGATTTGGGCCTGGCCGCATTGCTGGTTGATTTGTTCCATCACCCGGTTGATTTCGGCCATCGTCAAATCCGGCCCGCCCATCAAACTTACCAGCGCCGCGTCGGCTTCGGCCAGTGCCGCGCCGCCGTCGAGCATCGGGTGGGCGAGTAATTTCTCCACCGCGTCGCGCGCGCGCGTTGTGCCCGCCGCCTCGACGGCCGCGAAGCAACTTTCCCCGTGGCGGTCGCGCAACAACCCGACCAGGTCGGCAAAGTGAATTTGAATCAACCCCGTGTGCGCCAGCAACCGCCACACGCCGCGCGCCCCTTCAATCAACCATTGCGAGGTGGCCGCGAACGTGTCCACCACGCTGGTGTTTTCGCCAATGAGCTTGAACACCTTCTGGCACGGCAGGCAGATGACGCCATCGGCGGCGGCCTTGAGCTGTTCGAGCCCTTCCCGCGCCTGACGTTGACGGCAGTTGCCTTCGCAATCAAAGGGCAGCGTGACGAACGCCAGCGTCAAGGCGCCCGCCTTCTTCGCCGCGCGCGCCAGCACCGGGCTGATGCCGGTACCCGCGCCGCCGCCCAGGCCGGCGACGATAAACACCACGTCCACACCGGCGCACGCGTCCTTGAGCTTCTGCAAATGTTCCTCCGCCGCCGCGCGTCCGCGTTCGGGGTCGCCGCCTGTGCCCAGGCCGCGCAACAGTTTCGTTTCCAGGTAAAGTGTGTCTGGCGTGGTCGTGGCCGCCAATGCCGCGGCTTCGGTGTTCACGGCCACGAACGCAGCGCCGCCGAAATCGCCCTTGAGCATCTGCTCGGTCATGTGAACCCCCGCCGTGCCGACGCCAAAGATTTTCACGGTAACCGTCCTGGCCGGAGCGGGCGCAGGCGCAGGCGTGGCCGCCGGATTTTGAGTTTCGTCATTCATGACAAATTCACTTTCAGTCGCGCTGCAGGATTTTCGCGAACACGCTTTTGAGGTTCTGCCCCAACGACGGGCGGCCTTCACGTTTGCGCGCTTTGAACGAGCCGAATTTCACCAGCCCGATGGGCGTGGCGAATTCCGGCTGGTCCAGCGCGGATTTCAGTCCGCTGATGGAGTTGCTTTTGCCAATCATCACGGGCAGTTCGAAGATGTCCTCCGCCAGGCGCGACACCTCCGGCACCCGCGCGCCACCGCCGCAGAGAAAGGCTCCGGCGCGCAAATAATGCATCAAGCCGGCCTTGTCCACGTCCTGCGCGACGAGCTCGAGCGTTTCCTCCAGCCGCAGCCCCATGATGCGGCGCAAGCGTTCCAGATTGATTTCCTTGCCGGGGAAACCATGTTCGTTGGTCGTGGTGATGCTCTGTCCCTTGACTGCGTCGTCCACGAACGCCCCGCCGTGTTCGAGCTTCAACTGCTCGGCCCGGCTCAACGGCACTTTCAGGCCGATGGCCAGGTCCTGCGTGACGTGGTCGCCCCCGACCGCCAAAACGCCGGTGTGCTTGATGACGCCGTCGGCATAGACCGCGTAATCCGTCGTGCCGCCGCCGAGGTCAATGACCAGTGCGCCCATTTCCTTTTGTTCGTTCGTCAGCAGCGCCAGCGAAGCCGCCAACCCGTTGAACACGACTTCGTCCACTTCCAACTGCATTCCCTTCACGAGGCGGATTGCATTTTGCAGCCGGTTCAAATTGCCGTGGACCACGTGCATGTCCACTTCGAGCCGCGCGCCCAACATGCCGACGGGATTGGTCACGCCGTCCTGGCCGTCCACGAGAAAATGCTGGCGGATGGCGTGCAGCACGGAGTTTTCGTTCGGCAGGTTGATGGCCTTCGCGTTCTTGATGACATCCTGCACGTCGTCCTCGGAAATTTCGCGGTCCGCCGAGACGACCGGATGCACGCCGCGATTGTTGAAACCGCGGATGTGCCCGCCGGTGACGCCGAGATAGACGCTGCGAATCTCCACGTCCGCCATCTGCTCGGCCTCTACAATCGCCGCCCGCACGGCCTCCTCGGCCTCCGGCGCATCGCGGATTTCGCCTTTGCGCACGCCGCGGGAGCGCGACTGGCCGAGTCCGACGATGTTCAACGCGCCCTCGGCGTTGAACTCGCCGACGACGGCGCAAACCTTGGAAGTCCCGATTTCCAACCCGACGATGATGGAGGATGAATCAAACATTTTTCTTTTTGGTGCGAACGGTTTTGGGCAGCTTGGGCGACGGACCCGGCGCGATGCTCGCTTCCGTCCAGCGCGCCGGAATATTGTTCGTCACCGCCAAGTCGAGCGACGCGATGGAGCGGTGGACGCGTTGACCAAGGTCGTGAATCTCGCGCCAGCGACGAAGTTGCCGGTCCAAATCCTGCAGGCCGAACGTCACTTCGCTCCCGTGCCCCGTCGTCACGACGAGGGCCGCCGGCGCCCCTACGTCAATGCGCCGGAAATCCACGAGTCCCGCCATGGGTGAGTTCGCAAATTCCGTGATCAAGCGCAACGCCGCCTGCACCTGGGGCAATTCCAGCCGCCGTCCCGGTTGTAATTCATGCAAGCCCACTCCCGTCAACACTGGCAATGGTTCGTCTGGCTGCGCCAGTGGCGTCGTTCGCTGGCGTGAATCCAAGGGCACCATCACGTAACCCTCCGGGTCGAGATGAAACACGGCCACCTCGACGCCGCCACGGCCGTTGGGCCGGGGCACGTTGACCTGCGCCACGGCCTGGCGCTCGGTCACGCGCACTCGCAGCGTGCGCGGCAGGACGCGTTCAACTGAAACCGAATCAATCAGCGGCACCATTTCGAGGTCGCGCTTCACGCGCGCGAGGTCGAGCGCGAAAAGATTTTGGCCAGCCTTCACGCCCATCCAGCGCTGTAATTGGTCGGAGGAAATCACGCCGTCGGTCCGCGCGTCAATGTGCTGGATGGCGAACGCGCGGTTTTCATAGACGAGCCGGTCGAGCGTCCACTCGCCGATGCGCCAGAGCACGTAAAGCCCGAACACCGTGCCGAACGCGACGCCAAACGTCAGCGCGCCCAGCCGTATCCGCGATTTGCGCACCCGATCCGAGCGCAGCTTCACGTCGAGCACGCGTCCGCGGCTCATCCGCCGATTTTTTCGTTTTCGATTAAACAGCCGCATCTAATCTCTCACTTGGTCGTAGCCGTGTTCGTGAGAACGTGGACGAGAGCGAACGCCCATCCACGCTCTCACGAGCGCGGCTACAAAATGATTTCCTCCGGCGCTGCAACGCCAGATCCACCATGCGCTGACACAATTCCGCGTAACCGATGCCCGCCGCCGCCGCCACTTTCGGCAAGGAACTCGTTTCCGTCATCCCCGGCAGCGTGTTCACTTCCAGCACTATCGGCTCGCCGTTGGCGCGCACCATCACGTCCACGCGCGAGTAGTCGCGACCGCCAATCGCCGCAAACGCGCCCAGCGCCGCGGTTCCGATGCGTTTCGTCGTCTCCGCGTCAAACGGCGCAGGGCAGAAATATTCCGTCGTGCCGACGGTGTATTTCGTCCTGTAATCGTAAATGCCCGTCTTGGGCCGCACCTCAAGGAGCGGCAAAATCTGTTTATCGAGAATGCCGACGGTACATTCGCGGCCCGAAATTTTTTCCTCGACCAGCACCTGCGAATCATGCCGCATCGCTTCCGACAGCGACTTGCTCCAGTCCTCGACGCGCTCGACGAATTGCAACCCCACACTCGAACCCTGGCGCAGCGGCTTGAGCACCACCGGCGGATTCCAGCTCATCGGCCAGCTCGCGTTCGGCTTGTCAATCACGGTGAACCGCGCCGTTGGCAC
>CAYIOH010000309.1:0-5389 GCA_964364975.1 uncultured Bifidobacteriaceae bacterium | reverse complement strand
GCCGGCGAAACCGTGGACGCCCTCAAGTCACTCACGGATTTCAACATTGGCGAAATGAAATTCCCCGACACCAAGATCGGGGAGACGGTGACGAAGGCCGAGAATTGGTTGTCGCAGAAAATCGGACAACTGGAGGTGAAGCCGATCCAGAGCGGAACACCTTCACCCACGCCCGGCAGTCCGCCCTCCGCCCTCAACATTGCCAAACACATTGTTGATTTGGCCGAGAAGCATTGGCCGAAGTCTGGAGAAGCCGCGCCACGACCGGCTCAACCGCCGCCCAAGATTCCACTCCCGCCGCCGATTCGTGTGAAGGCCAAGTTTCCCCTCCGACCGAAGCAGTGATTCAGGAACGCAGCAAGTTGCCAACCCTCACGGCAAATGCGTTTGACCCATTAAATAGCGGTCCACCTCGCGCGCGGCGGCTCGGCCTTCGTTGATGGCCCAGACCACCAAACTTTGGCCCCGGCGCATGTCGCCGGCGGCGAACACGCCTTTCACGTTGGTCGCAAATTTCCCGTAGTCGGCCTTCGCGTTTGTGCGAGGGTCGCGTTCGACTTCGAGTTGATCGAGAATCGTGTCTTCCGGGCCGAGGAAACCCATGGCGAGCAGGACGAGTTGCGCGGGCAGCGTTTGCTCGGTGCCGGGGACGTTGACCGGCGTGAAGCGCCCTTGCGCGTCCTTCTGCCAGTCCACGAGCACGGTGCGGACGCCACTGACGCGGCCCTGTTCATCGCCAATGAAGCGCAGCACGGTGGCGCGGTAACGGCGCGGGTCTTCGCCGTAGATCGCCGCCGCTTCCTCCTGGCCGTAGTCCACGCGAAAGGTGCGCGGCCACTGCGGCCAGGGGTTGTCCGGCGGACGCGTCTCCGGCGGCTTGGGCAGCATTTCAAGTTGCGTGATGCTCCGGCATCCGTGCCGCAGGGACGTGCCCACGCAATCCGTGCCCGTGTCACCACCGCCGATGACGATGACATCCTTGTCCTTGGCGCTGATGTAAGCACCATTCTTGTGCCCGGAGTCGAGCAGGCTCTTCGTGTTGGCCGTGAGGAACTCCATCGCGAAGTGGATGTCCTTGAGATTGCGGCCTTCCATCGGCAAGTCGCGGGGCTTGGTCGCGCCGCCGCAAAGCACTGCAGCGTCGTAATCTTCCAAAAGCTTGCCCGCGGGCAATTCCCGTCCCACTTCGCAGCCGGTGACGAACTTCACACCTTCCTTCGCCAACAAATCCACGCGGCGCTGCACAACCTGCTTGTCGAGCTTCATGTTCGGAATGCCGTACATGAGCAAGCCGCCGATGCGGTCGGCGCGCTCATAGACGGTTACGAGATGGCCCGCGTGGTTGAGCTGCGCGGCGCACGAAAGCCCCGCGGGGCCGGAACCAACGACAGCGACTTTCTTGCCAGTGCGAGTGGCGGGCGGTTCGGCGACGATCCAGCCGTTCTCCCAGCCGCGGTCGGCGATTGCGCATTCGATGCTTTTAATCGTGACGGGCGGCTGAATGATGCCGAGCACGCACGCGCCTTCGCACGGCGCCGGGCAGACGCGACCGGTGAACTCGGGGAAATTGTTCGTCTTGTGCAGGCGTTCGAGGGCCTCATCCCACTTGCCGCGATACACGAGGTCGTTCCACTCGGGGATCAGGTTGTTGATCGGGCAGCCGGACGCAGCGCCTGCCAGGAGCTGGCCCGTGTGGCAAAACGGCGTGCCGCAATCCATGCACCGCGCGCCCTGCGAGCGCAGACGCGGCTCATCGAAGGGAAGGTGGAACTCGTCCCAATTACGAATGCGCTGGAGCGGCGCCAATTCCGGCGGCAGCTCGCGCGAAAACTCCATGAATCCTGTCGGTTTGCCCATGGTCTGTTGTTTTCTTCTCTTAGGTCGGGATTGTTTAACGCAGAGACGCAGAGAACGCAGAGGAACGCGGCGAAGAATTTGAAAAATCCTCAGCGTCTCTCAGCGTCTCTGCGTTAGTCTGTTTCATCTCTGGATCAAATCAGTTACAGGCTGAACGAACCCGGTTCGGGTGGTGGCAATTGCAGTCCGTTAACCACTCGTGAAATTCCGTCTTTCAAAACCATCGAGTGAAAGTTGATGATTAAGCCGAGGCGCAAACCGGAAAGGCGTAAATAGCTTAACAGCTTTGCCCGATCCAGCGCGATGACTTCTTCTTTCGCTTTCAAATCCACAATCACTTTCTCTTCGACGATCAAATCCAACCGCAACGGCACGCCGAGTTTCACGCCCTTGTAATAAATAGGCACGGACTTCTGCCGCTCGAAACGGAGGCCGCGCAACGAAAACTCATGGCACAACGCTTCCTCATAAACCTGCTCCACCAGACCTGGCCCGAAAAACCGATGCACTTCTATCGCCGCGCCGATGATTTGTTCCGATATTTCGTTTTCGTGCATAACTCAAATTTCGTTCAACGCAGAGACGCAGAGAACGCGGAGAAACGCAGAGCAGAATGAATTGTTTTCTTTGCGACTCTCTGCGTTCTCTGCGTCTCTGCGTTAAAGTTATCCACCACCCACACGCGCGGCGTCGCGGGTGTTTTCGACGAAGGCAGCCATGACCGCCTCGTCGCCGCTCAAGCCGGACTCACGCACCCGATGCAGCGCGGCCAGCACGCGGGCGTAATCCTTCGGGAGCACCTTGACGAACTTCGGCAGGAATTCCTTCCACGACACCAGCACGGTCGCGGCGCGGCGGCTGCCGGTGTGTTTCTCGTGCCGCTCGATCAAGCGCTTCATCTCCGCGATTTCGTCTTCGTCCACGAGCGGGCCAATCGTGACCATCTCCGGGTTGCAGCGCGTCGCGAAGTCGCCGTCCAAATCCAGCACGTAGCCGATGCCGCCGGACATGCCGGCGGCGAAATTGCGGCCCGTGCGCCCCAGCACCACGACGCGTCCGCCGGTCATGTACTCGCAACCGTGGTCGCCAATGCCTTCGACGACCGCGCTCACGCCGGAGTTGCGGACGCAGAAGCGTTCGCCCGCGACGCCGCTGATGTAGGCTTCGCCGCTGGTCGCGCCGTACAACGCCACGTTGCCGATGATGATGTTCTCCTCAGGCGCAAACGTGGACCCCTTGGGCGGATGCACGATGAGCTTCGCACCGGAAAGACCCTTGCCAAAGTAATCGTTGGCGTCCCCTTCGAGCGCAAACGTGATGCCCGGCGGCATGAACGCGCCGAAACTTTGCCCCGCCGAGCCTTTGAACTGGAGGCGGATAGTGTCCTCGGGCAAGCCCTCGGCGCCGTGCCGGCGCGTGACTTCGCTGCCCAGCATCGTGCCGACGACACGGTTCGAGTTGTGAATCGGGAGAGTTGCCCGAACCGGTTCGCGGTTCTGGAGCGCCGGCTCGCAGAGGCGCAGGAGCATCTGGCGGTCGAGCGTCTTGTCGAGTTCGTGGTCCTGCAACTCCTGGCAGAATCGCTTCACGAACGGCGAAACCTCCGGCTGGTAAAACACGCTCGAGAAGTCCAGTCCGCGCGCCTTCCAGTGTTCGATGGCCGCGCGGGTTTCAAGTTTGTCGCTACGGCCGACCATGTTGTTCAATGTCCGGAAGCCGAGCTGCGCCATGAGTTCGCGAACTTCCTCCGCGATGAAACGCATGAAGTTGATCACGTCCTCAGGCTTGCCGGCGAAATTCTTGCGCAGCTTCGGGTCCTGCGTGGCCACGCCCACTGGGCAGGTGTTCTTGTGGCAGACACGCATCAGGATGCAGCCCATCGAAACGAGCGGCGCGGTCGCGAACCCAAATTCCTCCGCGCCCAACAACGCCGCTACGACAACATCCCGACCGGTTTTCAACTGACCGTCGCACTCGACGGCGATACGCCCGCGGAGATTATTGAGCAACAGCGTCTGGTGCGTTTCCGCCAAACCCAGTTCCCACGGCACGCTGGCGTGCTTGATCGCGGTGAGCGGCGACGCGCCCGTGCCGCCGTCGTGACCGCTGATGAGCACCACGTCGGCATGCGCCTTGGCGACGCCCGCCGCGATCGTGCCGACGCCGACTTCGGCGACGAGCTTCACGCTGATGCGCGCCTCGTGGTTGGCGTTCTTCAAGTCGTGAATCAGCTCCGCGAGGTCTTCGATGGAATAGATGTCGTGGTGCGGAGGGGGCGAAATCAGGCCGACTCCCGGCGTCGAGTGGCGGACTTTCGCGATCCACGGATAAACCTTGTGCCCTGGCAACTGGCCGCCTTCGCCCGGTTTTGCGCCCTGGGCCATCTTAATTTGGAGTTCCTGCGCCTTGACGAGGAACTGACTCGTCACGCCGAAACGGCCAGAGGCGACCTGCTTGATGGCGCTGTTCTTCGAGTCGCCGTTGGGCAACGGATTGTAGCGCTCAGGATCTTCGCCGCCCTCGCCAGTGTTGCTCTTGCCGCCGATGCGGTTCATGGCGATGGCGAGCGTCTCGTGCGCCTCGAGGCTGATGGATCCGTACGACATGGCACCGGTCTTGAAACGTTTGACAATGGCCGTCAACGGTTCCACCTATTCTAATGGGACTGGCGGCAGAATATTTTTAAATTCCAAAAGTCCGCGCAGCGTCGCTATTTTTTTGTTTTGACGGTTGACTAATTCCGCGTATTCGCGGTAAGTTTTATAATTGTTGTCGCGGGTGGCTTGTTGAAGTTTCGCGATGGTCAAAGGATTAAAGAGGTGGTATTCACCGCTGCGTCCCCACTGGTATTCGCCGCCCACATCGAGCCCCAGCGCTTCGGTGGAGAAGGAGGGGGCAAAAGCCGCCTGGTGGCGGGAGAGCGCCTCTTCGGCAACCATATCGATTCCAATGCCGCTTAAGCGTGTGGGGGTGCCTTCAAAATACCGGTCTACGAGCGAGGCTGAAAGCCCCACGGCTTCAAAAATTTGCGCGCCGCGATAACTTTGCAGGGTGGAGATACCCATTTTGGACATCACTTTGAGAAGGCCCTTGTTGACCGATTTAATGAATTTGTCCGTTGCGCTCTCGAGAGAGAGGTCAAAAGTTCCCTTTTCTTTGACCATGGCTTCAACTGTCTCAAAGGCGAGGTAGGGGTTGACCGCCGAGATGCCGTAGCCAAATAATAATGCAAAGTGGTGGACTTCGCGCGGCTCACCGCTTTCGAGAATGAGCGAACAGCGGGTGCGGAGCCCCTGATGAATCAAATAGGAGTGGATGGCGCTGACGGCGAGGACCGATGGAATGGCGCAGCGGTTTTCGTCCACGTCACGGTCCGACAGAATGAGAAAGCCCTGTCCCTCGCGCACGGCTTGCGCGGCCGCTTTGCAAAGATCAGTCAGTGCTTTTTCAAGTCCCCGTCCGCCTTTTCCGGCATCAAATAAGATGGGCAGTGTGACGGCTTTAAAGTTGTGCGCATCAACATATTTGATTT
>CAYIOH010000308.1:0-5420 GCA_964364975.1 uncultured Bifidobacteriaceae bacterium | reverse complement strand
GGCCATCAAATCAGTTTGCCGCGCTCTGACGAGACGCGGCTACGAGAATCAGAAATGAGCCACCACTTCAATCTCCACGTTTGCGCCCTTGGGCAATGCGGCCACTTGAATCGTCGAGCGCGCCGGGAAATCGCTGGTGAAATACTTCGTGTAAATTTCGTTCATCCCGGCGAAGTCCGCGAGGTTCGTCATGAACACCGTGCTCTTGACCACGTTGGTGAACGTGAGCGTCTGGTCGTCGAGAATGGCCTTCACGTTTTGCAGCACGCGCTCGGTCTGCGCCTTGATGTCGCCGGTGATCAAATTGCCGTTGGCCGGATCAATCGGGATTTGCCCGGCGCAGAACAGCAGGTCGCCGACGCGCACGGCATGGTTGTAGGGGCCGACAGCGGCGGGTGATTTCGCGGGTTTGATGATGGCTTTGTTTGGCATAGATTCGCTTCAATGCACCCGAATAAACGCGAAACAAACACGGTTGCCAAGCTTCAAAGCCGCGGTTTGCTCTGGCCCTTGTCTTTCTCGTGCGTGGCTTCGGCGCGGAAATAGACCTCCAGTTCGCCAGTGAGCTGCTTGATGATCTTCTGAATCAGGGTGCGTTTGTTCATGCGTCGGCGAGAGCGTAGCGGAATTTCTTGCCGAGCGAAAAAGAACCCTTGCATTTCCCGTTGAATCGTGCGATTTACTCTATCAATTAGCAACGATACTGCGCCTGGCCGTCCGGGGTATTGTACGTCTTTGCTTGCCACGGGGAAGACTCCGGTAAACGGACGCAATTAATCAATCAGTTGGATGGTCGCCGCAAACAATATGTTTATGAAACTTTACTCTCTGCCCGCCCGACTGGCGTTCGTCATTGCGCTGTCAACCTGCGTGGCATCCTCTTCCGCGTCGGTCCTCTCCGTCACCGGCAACGACACGCTTGTCGGCAATCGTCCGGCGAACTTGATCGTCAACGGCAGCTTTGAGGCGGACGGCGGCGTGGCGGCCAACTACTCCTATTGGGCCACCGGCACTGCGTTGACTCCGACCATGTCGCTGACCGCGTGGACGGCATCCGGACAGGCGGGCAGTTATGCCGTGTGGGGCAACGATGGCTTTGGCGGCACCCGGTTCAGCGATCTGCTCCCGCACGGAACGAACGGCGTGTATTTCGGCGCGGGGATCATGGCGGCAGTCATTCCGTTTCCGACGGAGGCAAACAACGGCCTCGTCACTTTCACTTCCGCTCCGGTGATTTTGCCCAAGCCGACCGATGGCCCGGTGACACTGCAACAAACCGTCTCGGGCCTCAACCCTTCCTCCACCTACCTGCTGGATTTCTGGACCAGTGGCGAGAATGTCGGGCCGATGGGCTTCGCGGTGGATGGTTTCTTCGGCCTGGACATCTCCGGCGAAGCGACGCTTTATTTCGCAGCACCAAGCGGGAACGGCCCGATTGGAAACTCCCAACGCTATCAGGTTTATTTCACTCCAACGACTTCGACGGTCACATTCGAGTGGATCAATTGGGGTCACTACTTGGATCCGAACGGCATGTCCGATGAACTGGTGCTTGATGATGTGATCCTCAACCTGTTCACCAACGCGCCCACGCCGCTGGATTGCAGTTGCATCACGAACATCACCGTCACCTGTCCCGCTGGTATGCCGGATTTGTGCGCGCTGTTCGCGCCGTGTTTCGGCACGAACATGATGCCGGGATCCTGCACACAGAATTTTCCGCCGGGCATGCCATTCAGCGCGGGCACGTATTCCATCAACCTCACGGTTCAGGATGTGCAGAGCAATTACTTCTCCTGCCCGGTGCAATTCACGGTGTTGCCGCCCGTGCCCGCACCGCCGCTCACGGTCGTCTGCCCCACGAACAAAACCGTCGAATGCGGCAGCGGCTGGAGTTTTGATTCGCCGGTGATTCTCTCCTCCTGTTGCGGAGTGACGGTCACATCGTCCGACAACGTCCTCAGTCAGACTTTGTGCTCGGAAGTCATCGAGCGCATCTTCACCATCACTGACGGTTGCGGCAACAACACCACCTGCACCCAGAAAGTCACCACGGTGGACACCACGCCGCCGGGCCGGGCCTGCGGCCAGAACCTCGTGCCGAATCCGAGCTTCGAGCGCTACACGAATTGTCCCAACTCGATCTCACAGTTCGATTACGCGTCGCCGTGGTTCACGCCCACCGACGGCACGTCTGATCTGTTCAGCCCGTGCGCCGGGCCGTGGTCGTTTGTGTCCACGCCGACCAACATGGCAGGCGTCCAAATCCCGTTGACCGGTCAGGCGTACGCCGGCGCAGTGGTGTGGTCGGTGTACGGCTTGAACACGAACAACACGTATCGCGATTACCGGGAATACCTCGAAGTGCCGCTTCTCTCGCCGTTGTTCAGCGGCCAGCGTTATCAGGTTTCGTTCTACGTGAGCCGCTCGGAAAGCCGTCGCTACGCCATCGCCGAATTGGGCGCGTGCCTCACTCCCGGCCCGCTCATCACCAACGGATTCTTCCGCAATTTCAACGTCGTGCCACAGGTGGAAAATCCGTCCACCAACCTGCTCGCCTCGACCAATACTTGGATGCTCGTGCAAGGCACATTCATCGCGACCGGCGGCGAGAGTTATCTGACGATCGGAAATTTCCGCATCGACGCGAACACGACCTACACCAACATTGACCCGACCGCGCCGGCGCCGGATTACGCCTATTATCTTTTTGACGACGTGTCCGTGGTCATGCTCTGCGATCCGCTCACGAACAAAACCGTCCAATGCGGCCAGGCGTGGGGCTGGGATTTCGACGACCAGACCGCGTTCGACAATTGCAGCGGGTTGAACGTGACGGTGACCTCGGCCACCAACACACTGAGCTACTGCCCGGATGTGATCCAACGCGACTGGACGCTCACCGACCCCTGTGGCAACACAAATGTGCTCACGCAAATCGTGACCATCATGGACACAAACCCGCCGATGCTGCTCTGTGCAGGCGGGGCGAACCTCGCGCCGAATCCGCAGTTCGAGAATTATGTGTGGTGTCCGTGGCTCCCCGGCCAATTGCCCACCGCCGCGCCGTGGTTCAATCCGACCGTTGCGACGCCGGACTACTTCAACGCTTGCTCCAGCTTCCCGACTGTTGACGTGCCGGGCAATATTGGCGGAAGCCAGTCGCCTTTCAGCGGTCAAGGTTATGCCGGGGCGTTCGTCTATTCCCTCTACGGCACGAACCCGCCGCCCGGTTACCGCGAATACATCGAAGCTCCGCTCCTCGCCCCGCTGGTGGCTGGCATCACCTACCAAGTTTCCTTCCGGGTCAACCTCGCCGACGTTTCGGGCTGGGCCATTTCGGAAATCGGCGCGCACCTTTCCATCGGCCCGATTTTAGGCCCCTCCACGCAAGGCCCGTTGAATTTCATTCCGCAAGTTGTGAATCCTTCGGGCAACCCGCTCACGTCCACGAATTCCTGGATGCTCGTGCAAGGCACCTTCACGGCCGTCGGCGGCGAGACGCACATCACGCTGGGCAATTTCCGCAACGACGCGCTTACAACCGCAGTGCTGCATCTGGGCACCAACTCTCCCAGCCCCAACTTCCGCGATTTTGCCTATTACTATTACGACGACATCGCCGTCGTTCCGCTTTGTTCGTTCACCAACAAAACCGTGGTGTGCGGCACCCAATGGGATTTCGACACGCCGATGGCTTACGATGATTGCAGCGGCGATTACGTCTCCGTCTTCGTCACGAGTACGACCGTCACCGGCACCTGTCCGAAAATCCACACGCGCGTCTGGACGATTTACGACGCGTGCGCCAACTCCATGACCGCGACGCAAGTCGTGACCGAAGTGGATACCGCAGCTCCGGCACTGCTGTGTTCCGGCGTGAATATGGTGCCGAATCCTGGCTTCGAGAATTACGTTCAATGCCCTGGTGCATTTTCGTTCCTGGAAAACGCACAGCCATGGCTGGGCTGGAGTTCTGAGTTGTATCACTCCTGCGCCACGCTTGCGTCCGGTGTCTCCGTCCCCGTCAACTGGATCGGCACACAAGCGCCGTTTTCCGGCTCCGGCTACGGCGGCGCCTACGTTTATGTCCCGGGCTGGGCCGGAACTAACTCCTATCGCGAGTATCTGACCACGCCGCTCATCGCGCCATTGATCGCTGGACAGTCCTACGCCGTTTCCTTCCGCGTGAGTCGCGCGGACAATTGCGCCTGGGGCATCGCGGAGATCGGCGCTTATCTTGGAAACATCTCGGTCACCAACCTGCCCAACTACTTCTCACTCACACCACAAGTCGTCAATCCCTCCGCCAACATCATCATCTCCGCAACCAACTGGACGTTGATCTCCGGCACGTTCACTGCCGCCGGCAATGAGGACACGCTCATCCTCGGCAACTTCCTCACCGATACCAACACGACCGCGCAATCCATCGGCGGCACATTCAACTCGGGTTATTACTACTACGACGATGTGAAGGTCATCGCACTCTGCACGAATGTTCCGGTGAAAACCGTGGCGTGCGACGGGCCGCTGAATTTTGACCCCGCGCCCATCGGCGTGGATGCGTGCGGCGGCAGCAACGTGACTGTCACGCTCGCGGGCACAATCACGAACAGCCTCTGTCCACTCTCCGTGAGCCGTGTTTGGACTCTGGCCGACTCCTGCGGTAACTCCACCAACTGGAGCCAGACCATCAACGTGACCAACAATACGCCGCTCGTTGTGGATTGCGGCTGCCTGCAAGACTCGCTGCTCGGCCAGTTGACAACCAACGCCTGCAACACCGTCATTCCACTCATCACCATTCCCACCAACTCGCCGTGCATTTCCGGTGGCGGATGCGGCCCGCTCGTCGTCACACAATCACCCGCACCCGGCACACCCATCGGCGCTGGCGTCCACAATATCACGCTCAACATCTCAAAATGTTCCGGCAGCACGAACCAATGCGTCCTGCCGTTCTACGTCAACGCGCCGCAACCCACGATCACTTGCCCGCCGAACCTCACGCTCTACACCTGCACCAATTACGCCATCGCCAACTTTGCGCCCACGGCCTTCGGCCACACGGGAACGATCGTCTGCTCGCCGCCGTCGGGCAGCGCCTTCCCGCTCAACACCACCACGACGGTCACCTGCACCGCCACGAATTCCTGCGGCGCGAGTGCGAGTTGCACGTTCACCGTCAGAGTGCGCCCTCCGCACTGGAAGTGGGCTTGTTTGACCAGAGTCATCGGCATCATCACGTTCCCGCCGCCCACGGGCCGCATCATTTATCTGCCCGACTTCCCCGGTGGTGGCATGGGCGTGGACTTCGCCGATCTCGATGGCACGGACGGTGTGCGCTTCGATCTTGGTCCGGCGGAGAAATTTACCTTCAGCACGGTGCTGGATTTCAACATGCCCACCGGCGCGTG
>CAYIOH010000307.1:1080-5437 GCA_964364975.1 uncultured Bifidobacteriaceae bacterium | reverse complement strand
CAGACGGCCTGCGACAATCACTTCAGCAGTATGATTTGTTCGTAAAGGGCTAGTTTGTAAATCGGGTTGACTAGGCCGCGCGACGCAAGATGCGTAACGTGCGGGCTTCGAGCTTCCAGAGATTGCCGGCGGCGGACTGCGGGGTCGTCACCGGGACATACGCCGCCGTGGTGGCAATCTCGACGGGCGCACGACCATAGTTCGCCAGCACGAGGTGAAACTCGCGATTGGCAAACGCGGACGCGACCACATCCTGGGGCAACGGTTGGGCAAAGAAGTCCGAGTCCGCAATCTCCAACCACGACCAGGTACCTTCCTCGACCATCGGCAGATATTGCTTGAGCCAGCGGGCATGCGTTTCGCGCGCGGCGGGCCGGGGCGGCAACGAGTCCCAAATGCTGTACACATGCGGACCTTTCGGGTGGGCTTGATGATATTTCCAAATCGCCTGGCAACGCCGCACCCACCAGTCCTCACCTTCGGGATACTTGACGCCGGGGATCATGGCCCGCTCGCCGGTGAACGGATGCCCGGCGGAAAGAATCGGAAACTGGAGGTAGGGAATCGCGTGGAGATACGGTTCGTCGTCGTCCCCGATTTTGGTGAACTCCATATCAAGACACGGCACCACATAGGGGCGATGATTCTTTACCAGGTTGCGAAGCTGTTCGCCGTTGCCCACGCCCTCGCCGACCCAGAGGTAATCATAAACCGGCAATCCGCCCGTCCGCGGCGCCTCGGCTCCGTCTATGTGCAGCTTCACGATGCCGCCCCGGCGCTTGACCTCGGCGTAGATGAGCGCGAGCAGATCGGTCAACGCGCCGTCATGCTCCGGCGTTTCCGCAAACGCCATCACCTCGTCCGCCGTGGGCGTCAGCAATCGTTTGTTGGCATTGATGACGTAGCCGCCGTCGTTGTAAATGCCATCGGCGCCGTAATCGTCGAGCAACCGCCGGATGCGCAGCAACACATACGCGCGCCAGCCAGCGCTCGCGGGCGAGCAGCGGGCCATGTTCCAGTAGCCGATGCGCAACACATCGCCGGGGCGATACCACTCGGGCCGCAAGTCGGGATCGGTCACTTGCAGGAAACCGGTGGAGACGTACGGGAGCAGTTTCATCCCACGCCGGTGAACCATCTTGACGAACCGCCGGAAGCCCGACGGATTCGTGGGCGTGTATTTCGTGCCGCCAAAGAGCCGCAACGAATCGTTCCAGTCGTCGAACACCTGGACCAACTGGATGCCGTGAGCGCGGAGCCGGTCAAGTTCCTGTTCGTCGTAATCGTCCGGTGTCCACGCTTTGCGGCCGGGATACTCGCCGAGATTGTAACAACACTGGCCGGGCAGGTAATCCGTGATCAGATGTTTCCGCAGACAACGTCGCACCCCGCTTTCGCCGAGTGCGATGTTCTGCAAGCGCTGCCGGTGATCTTCCGCCGCGTAACCACCCAGCACGACCGAGGGAAACGACTTGCTCGCCGCACCATCCGCCGCCGCGACCGCGCTTGGGTTCACCGAAACCACCGCGCCCAGCGCCGTCGCTTGCACGCTAGCCTTGAAAAATTCACGGCGGTTCATGGCTGCGCTCCGATTGAGCTTGTCCCGGTCACCGTTGAAAGACTACTGAACAGGGAAATTCTGCAAAGTGTTTTCAGAACTGGCTTGATGGTGGCGGTTCGGCTTTCGGCTTGGCTGGATTCATGGCGGCTCCTTCAGCGGGTGTTTTCCTGACAGTTAATCTTTCGCGCTGATGGGTTGTCGGCGAGTCCGGGGTTTGAGCTTCGCTGTTCGGGTGGCCTGCGGCAATAGCTTCACCCGCCCGCGCGTCATGTTACTCGCGCCGATAAAACCACGTTGCCGGCAGCCTCCGCAATTTCAGCGAATGGCCGCCCTTGTAGTTGAAGTAGGTGATGAGCGCACGGTCGCCAACCCACGTGACCGCGGGATAGGCCCACGCGTCATCGGCGGGCGCGGCTTCCACATTGCGAAAGCTCGTCCAAGTTTCCCCTTCATCCTTGGAGATCGCTGCGGTGAGAGGATTTCGCCGCTCAGCGCCCGGGTTGTGATTCCAGATCGCCAACAGGTCGCCGGTGGTCGGAATTCGCGTGATGGCGACCGGCGCGGCGGTGCCGGCTAGTGGCGTCAGCACTGGCTCAGTCCATGTCTGGCCACCGTCTTTCGAGAGGCTCTTGTATTGGCTGCCCAGTTCTGTGCGCATCAGCATCCTCACTCGCCCGTCGGCCAGTTCGATGCACGCAGGCTCATAGCACTTGCCTTTTGCCGGCTGCACGCGCTGACTGTCGCGCCACGTCTTGCCGTCGTCGTCCGACAGCACGCAATAACTGTCCCCGCCCTCCCACGCCTCCAGAAGAATCCGCCCGGTTCGCAACCGGATGCCGCGGCCATTGGTCAGACCCGTGTATTTGCCGGCCGGGCTGAGTTGCTTGGCGGCGTTCCATGTTTTTCCATCGTCGGCGGACGTGCGCATCATGATGCGGCAGTCGCTGGACTCGGTGTTCTTCTGGCAATAAAAGAGCGCCAGATCGCCATTGCGGAGGCGCAGGAAATTGACCTCCATGACGTTGCAGCCACCGTCGTTCTCGACCAGCGTGAATTTCTCTCCCCAGGTCCGCCCGCCATCCGGTGAGGACTTGCCTGCGATGCGCGCCGGCCCGTGATCCGCGCCCTGGCTCGCATAAAACTCCGTCCACGCCAGCAACAGCGAGCCGTCCTTGCGCAGGATGATCGCCGCCTCGCTGTTGCGCGGGTTCTTCGCCCCGACCGGCGCGACGACGAGTTCGAAGGTCTCCGTCTTGTTCACCGGCTTTTCACCCTCCGCCGGTGAAGCAGCGGCTAATACGAAAGCGAACAAAAGATTCAGCATCTGAAGGCTCACCCTCGAAAATCCGAAACCCGCCGAGCCTCTTCCATGACTGTAGCAGCGGACGTGAGTCCGCTCTGATTTCCTGGAGAATGGAGCGGACTCACGTCCGCTGCTACGGGGTTTTGCAATAGCCTCTTGTCTTCGGAATCGGCTTGATGGTGGCAGTTTGGTTTGTGGTATGGCTGTATTCATGGCGGCTCTTTCGGTGAATGTTTTCATGACGTTTAATTCTTTGTCGTTGATGGTTTCGTTCGTTGTCCCTGTGCTTGATTCAACTCCAAGTGCTCCAAAAGCCACCGGCAATTGACGACCTTCTCCACCAGGTCCAGCGGCAGATAGAAGTACTGGCAGGAAGGTTCGAAGCCGATGTGCGCGTCCTGCTGGACGAGCGTGAAGAGCTGCCGGGCGAGCGAGATCTCGGACTCCAGCCGCCGTTTCATCTCCTGCCGCAACCGTTGGCGTTCTTCGACGGGCAAAGACTCGCCAGACTTGGCGAGGGTATCCCGGGCGAGGACAAAGGCGCCTTGGTTGGCAACCGCCTCGAAGTGCATGGCAGCGGCCCGGGCGAAGCGCAGATCGGCCGCGACCTCTGCCCGGCGATCGGTCGGCGTCCTTTTCACGGCCAACTCTAATTCGGCAATCCCGATCCGCCAACCCTCGACCACCTTTTCGAACTGAGCGATGAACACCTCGGCCGGATACGGGCCGCGCCAGCCGTCGAGATCGTCGTAAGGCAGTCCCCACATCGTTGCACTGTAACCGGTTTTCGTCGGATAGAGGGGGTTCGCCGGCCCCCATTGCACCGGTGAGGTGTAAACCACGCTGACATGAAAAGGGTACTGCCGAAAGCTGTCACTCAACAGCCGCCACGCCTTGCGCGCGTGGGGGGCGCCCTTGGAACCAAATCGCTCACGAGCCACGGCCTCAAGCGAAGTCGCAATGTCCGCCCCGGGTGACCGGCTGATCTCCTGGGCGAGACGGAAGTTGGGCGAAGGATAGCCACCCATCGTCCAGCCGATCAGCATCGCGTCCAGTTTCTGCGGGGTGAGATTGCGGCAGTGCTCGGCGACCAGGTCCATCACGGGCAAATAGGGAATGCTCGCCAGTTCGCAGGTATTGTTGAACTGAATCTCCGTTCCCCGATTCAGGCCCGCCTCCTGCGCCAGCTTCCAATGACGCAGTGCCCGGGGTCCGGGTCCAACCGCCGAGATCGAGTACTCCCCGACCTTGCTCTGGATGCCGCCCCGTTCGATTGGCAGATTCCATTCGCTGACCGACATCACGCAGACCGACTTGGGCAGCTTCGCGATGATATCTGGCGCATCGCCATGACCGCGCCAACCCCAATCCGACACCAGAACTTTGGCCTGGGGATTCCCCCGATGCACACCCGCCTCGATGACGGCGTTCACTTCCGTGATGATGTCCGCATCGCTGCGCGCCTGGCAGCGAGCGCAAGCGCTCCAGCCGCC
>CAYIOH010000307.1:0-1070 GCA_964364975.1 uncultured Bifidobacteriaceae bacterium | reverse complement strand
CCCCCAGATGCAGCCGGCATATCCGGTGCACCGGAACACCTGCTCCAGCGCATCTCCCATCCACTGGCGGACGGCGGGATGGGAGGTGCAGATTGCGGTCAGTTCACCTTCCCGAACGCCCGCCATTTCCGGCCGGTTCTTGAAGAAACTGGCGGTCATCGCGCGTGGCTCGTTCAAGTAGAGATAGACGCCGATGCCGTGCCGCCTGGCCCGCTCTACGAGAACCCGGAGATTCGCGAGTCGCTGCTCGTGATCTTTTCCGAATTCTGGGAACGCAGTTCCGCCCGGCGCCAGGTCGCGCAAAACGCCTTGCAGCCAGACGCCGTTGATCCCCACCGCGGCGAGTCGCTGGAGCAATCCGTCCGGATAAGGATTCAGGTCCGGGTTCAGCAAGGGATCGCCATAGACGGCAACATAGGAATACACCAACCGTTGTTGCGGATCCTCGCGCGGCGTGGCAGCAACCGGCCCGTCAAGCCTGGCATCACTTGGCAGCGGCGTGGAGAGTTGGCGCACGAAGTCGAAACGGGGCACACCGGGCCGGCGGATCTCGGCGCCAAAATCGGCCTTGACCCCCCGGCGAATCCGGGCCGCTCCAAGCTGCGCGGCATTATCGGGTGCCCGGTAGCGGAGCGGCTCACAACTCGGTTTCACCCGGCCGAGTTTGATCCAGAGAAAGTCTTCTTCGCGCAGTGTGAAACCGAGTCGCTCCGGCGTCCACTCCAGGAGCTGGAGTAATTGTTCGTAGGGCAGGAGATGCCAGTTTCTGCGGATGATGGTGGCGTAACCCCGCTTCATCAACTCCGGCGGGACGCTCGCCACCGGTGGCAAACCCATGGACCCGGCAATCGCGGCAACATTGCGCTCCGAGGTGCCGAGGATTTGCGCCAGCTTCACCGGCGCGACGACTTGCCAGTTCCGCCAGATGAACTCGTGGACGCGATCGGGAAAATACGGGCTGACGAGCGCCGGGCGGGCGGCGCCTTGCGGTAAAACTGTATCCTCGCCCGCGCCCGTGCCTTTAGATTCAAACGTGGCGACCAAAGTCAATACGACACCAATGCCAGCAG
>CAYIOH010000306.1:0-5441 GCA_964364975.1 uncultured Bifidobacteriaceae bacterium | reverse complement strand
GGTACCGCCAGGGAGGAAACGGTGCAGGGGCCGTAAAGAGTTGCCGCCAGTCCGTCGTCCCGGGTCGCCATCCACATGTGCAGGATGTAATTGGGGAGGATGCGGTTCACCGCACCGACACAACACAACACAGTGGGACAACCGAGGCGGTGGAAACGAACGCCTTCCGGCCCCGGGCTGTGCGGTTGTTCGCACGGCAGGGAGTCGGAGCGGAGGCGATTCGGCGACTGGTAGTAGCACATGGTCTGGAAATCCCTGGCTACCGGCGCGGCGCCCGCGTTGAAGAAGGCGCGTTCCATCCGGTCGCCCCACTCGCCGTTGCCTTGGATGCGATACATCCACGAGGCGGAGAGAAGGAGCGCCGTCACGTTGCAGGTTTCGGTTTTGCGGAAAGCGCCGATGCCCGAGGCGTATTCCTCGCCGGAGGCCACGCCGTAGGGCAGCATGTGGTTCTCGTCCAACCACCGGAAGGCGCCGAGAGTGGCCTGGAGATGGCGCGCGTCGCCGGACCACGGGAACACCACCGCCGGCAGGCGGATGTTCTCGTAGGTGATAACCATGTGGCCGTTCGCCAGGCGGCCTTCCCGCCAAGCTTGAAGGTCCTGGGCCGTTTTAGGCTGCGCAATCGCCTCAAGCGCGCGGTCCAGGATGCGCTTGTCGCCGCTGAAGGAATACGTCTCCAGCATCGGATCCAAGTTGCACAACCCCGTCACGTCGAAGAAGCCGACCTTCCCCATGGGCACCGGATAATCGGCATACACCTTGACCAAGGCATCGAGGACACGTTTTTCGCCGGTGCCCTGGTACAAGGCCACCAGCGCGCGGCCCATCTGGGAGTGCGCCCAACTGTCGAAACCGGCGGGCTTCGCGTCTTTCCGCCAGTGGATGAACGACGTGCCGAACTCGCTCCCGTTCACACCGTCCACAATCGGGTCCAGGCGGGCGCGGATTTTCCTGAGCAAGGTTTCGTCATGCAACACAAAGCCGAGCCGGAGCGCGCCGTCCAGCCAATAGGCGCACTGCTCAATGGGCCAGCCGGTGCCGTTGGTTTTCGCCCCGGGCGCCTGGATGGGGATGCCTTTCCACCCGTCCGCAAAGGTGGGATGCCACTCGTCCAGGTGGCCCGTGATTCCGTTTCGCGCGGCCTCCGCCCAATCGCGCAACCATCCAGCCGGTTCCACGGCGCCCGGCGGCAACGGGAGGAACGCGTTGGGGATCGCCGGCTCGCACACCCTGGCGAAGTTCGCGGGGTGGGCGTTGCCCGTAGCCTGCGCCGGGTTTCCGGCTGCGGTGCCGATGGCCAGGGCCGTCAGCATCAGCGAAACGGGCGCGGCGATCCTTCGGAGTGTTTTCATGTTCTGTTTCCTGTTCATGGACTCGTAAAGATCCCGGCCATGTCCGCGCCATTGGGGTGCGTCCGTTGCGCGCCGGTTTCAGTGCGAAGTCGAGGTCCAGCGGGGTGGAAAGCGTCAGCACGGGCCGCCTCGGCCATTGACAGTTCTCGCTGTCCGCATCTCGCAGACCCGCACTCGCAGCAGCCCGATGATCCCGCACAACACCAGTTGCTTCTGCTTCGTCAGGTGACCCATGGGCGGCAATCTACCGTAACCGTCAGCCGACTGCAATGGTCACGTGACACGAAGCAGCCAAAGCCGCACGCACGAGCAGCGGGCTTACGCAAGCTGGCTTACGCAAAGCTGGCTTACGCAAAGCTGGCTTACGCAAAGCTTGACAACCGCGCGCAAACGCCTCATTCTAGCGTGGAATCGCATGAGCAAAGAACCGTTTTGGATCTTGAATGTCGTGGTCGCCATGCGCATCACGCAGGCCGGTCAGGCCGACCCGGCATCCACGGCGGTTCCACTTGTGACAAATGCACCTGCCGCCCAATAACCCGGTTTTTGCTCGATGGTCGCGGCGTCTGGCGCCGCACTGTGGATTGATGCTTTTGCTGCCCGCATTCCTCGCCATCGCGCCGCTCTCCTTTGCCGCGGACACAACCAACGTCGCTGAGCCACCGCCGGCCAAACTCGAAACCGAAGCCTCGCCGGACGTGATGCGTGCATACCTCCAATTACAGGAGCAGCTTCACGCGACGCAACTGGCCATCGAAAGCAACCGGCAGGAAGCCGAAGCCGCCGCCACGCGCAATACGGAAGCGGTCACACTGCGGTTGCAAGCCCTCGAAGAATCACTCGTCGCGCAACGCGCGCTGGAACTCGAAACGATGCGAAGCACCAACCGGGTGATGCTCACCGTCGGCGGCGTGTGTGCCGCCATCGGTTTCCTTGCCATGCTGTTGACGGCGTACTTGCAGTGGCGGGCCGTGAGCCGGCTCACCGAATTTTCCGTGCTGTCGCAAGCCTCGTTGACGCTGGGTCGCGCCCCGGCACACAGCGTTGGGGCGGGCGTGGCCGACACGCAACCCGTCAGCAGCGTCCTCACCGAGCAGGTCAACACGCGGCTCCTCGGCGCGTTGGAACGGCTGGAAAAGCGAATTGTCGAACTCGAACACACCGCGCACCCGCCGTTGGGCGAACCAAATTCCACCGCCGGAGCGATCCCCGCCGACGGCGCGGTCGCGGGCAGGACAGATCGCGTGACCCTGTTGCTCGCCAAGGGCGAATCGTTGTTGAGCCTCGACAAGACCGAGGAAGCGCTGGCGTGCTACGACGAGATTCTCGCGCTGGAGACGGATCATTCCGAGGCCTTGGTGAAGAAGGGCGACACGTTGGAGCGACTGCGCAAGATTGACGACGCGATCAGTTGCTACGACCGCGCCATCGCCGCCGGCCCTTCGCTGACGGTGGCCTACCTCCACAAGGGCAGCCTGTTCAACCGGCTGGAACGTTACGAAGAGGCGTTGCAGTGCTACGAGCAGGCGCTGCGCACACAGGAGAAAAGCCAGGCTGCCTAATTAAATTCCAGCGGGTTTCGCGCGCGCGCGTTTTCCAGTTGCTGGCGCGTTAGCCGAATCTTGGCCCGGAGCAGTTCGCGATTTTCCTCACCCTTGGCGGCTAGCATTTTTTCCAGTTCGGCAATGCGCTTCTCGTAGGCGCGCAACCGCTCCTGCAACGGTGTGTGCAATTCGTCCAGCCGCCGCTCCAGTTCCGCCAGTTCCCCCGCCGCGGACTTTTGCGCGTCCAGCATCTGCGACCGCTCGGATACCAGCCCCCGGACGAACTTCTGTTTGAGCCAGTCCGCGAAGTGCGGCAGCACTCCGGCGCGGATAGCCGCGTGCGCCCGTTCGGCGCGCTGCTCGGCGGCCCGTGCGCGTTGCTGCCATGTCGGGGCGTTCGTGGACAAATTTTCCACCGCCTCGGCCGGGATGACGATATTCTCGTCGCATGACGGACAGGAAATGATCCCGGCGGGTGCGCCGCCGCCAGCCACGCGCGCGGGCATAAGCGACGCCGGTTTCCCGCGGTTCAGCAGTTGCCACCAGCCAACAGTTAAACCCGCCACGACTAGCGCCAGTCCCGCCCACCACCACGGATTCAGACGGTACCGCCCCGCCACCTTGACCGCGCCGTCGCCTTCCGGTCGCGACCGTTGGCCGGAGGCCGTTTTCAATTGCTCAAGCGCCGACATGATTTTTGTGTCCACCTTCTGGCCGCGCCGGGCGATGAGTTGCCCGGCTTCGTAACGATCGGCCGCGTAGAGCGGATCCACGCTGCGGCTGCGGCTTTGGCGCGTTAATTCCACGTTCAGGATGCAATTCGGTTTCAGGAATGAGGCGAGCTCCTTTGCCTGGGCGCGTTCTGCCGGCGGCGCGAGTTGCTGAAATTCTGTCCGAACCCGACTCAATGTCACGAGATTGGTGCGATGAAGCCTCGTCGCGTGTTGTTCGGCGATTTCGAGCGTCAAGGCCTCATCGCGGTTGGTCGCGGTCACCAGCCGCAGTTGCGCGCCGAGCATGATGTCCGGCGGGGAGTCATCGGGGCGAATAGTCTGTCCCATCGCCTCGCGCAGGCGGGTGACGAGCGCGTTCTGGACTGCTTCGTCCGATTTGCCAACGGCCCAGAGTTCGATCAGGTTCGTCAACTGCGGAAAAGCGGGACACTGTCGCTTGAACGTGGCCGAGAGCGTTTTGAATCGGGGCGAGTTGAGCCATTGCGGACTCAGCCGCTTTTTCTGATACACCGCTCCCATCGCATCGAAGAAATTGCTGCGCACCGCGCCGACAGCCGCGCGAAAGTCCCGCTCGACTTCATCGGCTGTCTCCGGGTGGTAAACGAAAATCGCGGGTACTTTCAGCGCCTCCTTTTGCTTCAGCGCCTCGGTGCCTTCCGCGTCAATCACGGTCAACGGCGCGGGTGTGACAATGTCCGCGTCCACCGTGTCGCCGATTCGGTATTCGGAAAGCTCCCTGGCCGGCAACGAGGCGCCAAGCAACAGCACGAAGCTCCCGGCAAGAATCAGCCCCGATGCACGCATGGTGAGAAAGTCTGTTCTACCATAGAAACGATTTCTGCTCCGCCACGAGTTGGTCGCCGTTCCAGAGTGTGACGCGCCAGGCGGATACCTCGCCGAATTTCTTGTAGTCGTCACCGGCGAGTGTGAGCGAAGTCCAACCGCTGGTCGCGCCGGAGGTGCCGACCCTGACCCCGGTTTCCAACGCGGTCTGGCTGGGCAGGTTTCCCTTCGCCGTGCCGCGCAGTTCGGCGCGTAACTTCAGCTCCGTGGCACCGGCGGCCCGGCCGCGCCAGAGCACGTCGAAGCGCAATCCGGAGCGTTGCTCGGGATGCCGGCGCAATTGCGCCTGGTACGCGTCGCGGTCGTAAAGGCTGGGCGAGAGCGAGTGACGGCCCTTGAGGTCGAGGTAATGCGGCAGGACTTTCACGACGCGGCCCGTGGCGGCGCTGGTGGAAAGCGTAGCGCCCAGAAAAATCATGGGTAGAAATGCGGCAATCAAGCGGCGCATGTCCCGACAATAGCGGGTGGCAGGCGAAACTCAACCCTGATTTAGCAGCTTCGCCAAAAGTTATTCCCAAATGGTGGACGACGATCTGTTGCTCGACCAGTACGGCAACCCATATTCATGTCAACCGTTCTAGCTGACGGTGACGCTCGCTTCTGTCCGGGCGTGCATGCTAGGCTGCGGCCAGTGGATAAATGTTCAGCATGCCTTTTCAGGTTGTCGGAAAGGTCTTTCCTGGCCTACGATTCGCCGGAATGCGAGCGCCAGATGCTATGATTTTCCGTTGTGCAATACCCAACCGGGCCACTGACTCACGTTCGCACTGTTCCAAGAGTTTCGCCTTCAGGCGGCCCGGCGTAGGCGGCAGCCCGAATCGCCTGAAGACGGAACTCCAAACTGCGCTGCGGATAAGTTGCGCGTCAGGGGTTGCGACGATTTTGATCGGAGGCTGTTTCTGTCTGACGGCGCTGGCCGGGGTCGCCGGAGGCTTTCCTGTCAACGTGGCCCCGAACCCATCTTT
>CAYIOH010000305.1:0-5448 GCA_964364975.1 uncultured Bifidobacteriaceae bacterium | reverse complement strand
TTTGCGCACCAGGTCTTCGGTCTTTTTCCAAAGCTCCGGTTCATTGACGAACTTGGCGTTGTCGCCGGTCAAACGCGCCAGGTCGTGCGTGCTGAAGCGCATGACGTATTTCTCGATGCCGAAAATCTTGAAATACTTCAAATACATCTCGTTCACCGCGTTGAACTCCTCGGCGAATTTTTCCGGCTGACAATAAATGTGCGCGTCGTTCATCTGCATGGAGCGGACGCGCATGAGGCCGAACAACTCGCCGCTCTGCTCGTAGCGATAGCAAGTGCCGTATTCCGCGAGGCGCAATGGCAGGTCGCGATAACTGCGCGGTTCAGCCGCAAAGATGCGGTGATGATGCGGACAGTTCATTGCTTTGAGGTAATAACTCTCCGGCTCGCCCAGCTTTTTCAATTCCGCGCGCAACGTGGACAACTCGTTAAACGCGGCGACAATCTCCGCCGGCGCCGTGCTAGCCTTGACGGCTTGCACAACCAAATCGAGTTCTTCTGTTTTCGGCATGTCAGGCATCGTGCTCAAAATACCGTTGCTTACCGGGAAATGGAACTTCATTTTTTCAACGGCAAGACACAACGCCCGGCAGCCTTGCAACTGACGGGCGTACCGGACTTTTATTTTTGTTTTCAAAGACCAGCCCACCGGCTAGAATTCGTCGCCATGAATGCAACAGGTCAAACGGGTTTATCCCTCGCAGCCGAACCCAGCGTAGCGAGATGCAGTGCTGCAAGCGACCCGAAAAAATGACGGAGACACAATCATGAAGACTGTCGGTGAGATACTCACGGAGGTTCTTAAAGCGGTGTCAGCGGATGATGCGCTCGGAGGCCTAGAAAAAGCACAGGTGCTCGACGCTATGACGACCATTGTTAGAAGCAATTTTTCAGAAGCGGGTATCCAGAGGGCACTTGGGGAGTTTGCTCAAAAAACCCGGGTCCGCAAGTACGTGTGCGAGTGCCTTTTTAAGACGGGACACGCCTCCGCCGTGAGGCCATAGGTCGACTGAGAGGAGCAAGTGATGCCTAAGAAACACAAATCATGGAGAAGATAGATGAGTTTTCTCGATTTCCTCAAGGGTAGTGCCTCGCCCGACCTTCTTCGGCAGCTAGAATCGGCTGATCCAAACGTGCGACTGGCAGCAGCATTGAAAGTTGCGCGCACACGTGACAAAGCAAAGGCAATAGAGCCGCTTATCCGGCACTATACGGACCAGATCGGAATCAGTGGAGGCGTCAGGACTCAGTGGGGCAAATCACTTCAAAACTGGAAGCAGAACGGAAAACTCATGGATGTGGTCGACTGCATGAAACTCGATCAGGTGACCAGTTACCACCAGGAAGGGATAACATCCAGGATCAAACAACTGACTGACCTTATCGACGTCGTCGAAAGAATCGCGAAGTCCATCCGATGATCCTCACCGACAACGACCAACCGACCCGGCGGACG
Organism: uncultured Bifidobacteriaceae bacterium; assembly: GCA_964364975.1. Taxonomy (GTDB): domain Bacteria; phylum Verrucomicrobiota; class Verrucomicrobiia; order Limisphaerales; family JADLHS01; genus JALOTT01. The sequence goes on along the minus strand of CAYIOH010000305.1, from coordinate 3,993 downwards.
AGCACGTGAACCAAGAAAACAAACAACAAGACAAATCGTTACGCGAAATACTCGCCGTCCTAGAGGACTATCACAGGGGCATCGAGGCATTGGTAAGTGCGTTGCAGGCAAACGAAAACCGCCGTGATGTGGTCGCCCGCATGCAGGAACTCGTCACCCGGGACATTGGCCGAATTCTCGGCCTTGGTCTCCCCGCAAACTGGCAGACCCAAGATGAGCAACTTTCACAACGAATCATGTCAACTCTCGAAGGCATACGTAAGGGCGCTGAACTTGCGGGAACATTCGTCGGACGGGAGGGCATTCCACCCTCACTTGACTTCCTTGTGGCTGGTATTCGCATGAATGTGGAAGGCCGCCTTCACGTTCCTTCCGCCGTAAGATCGGGTGGCAAGGCCGAGGGAACGGCGAGTCCTGTGAGAAAATGGTGGCAGTTTTGGAGACGCGAAGGCGATTGAGTATGTAGGCTAACCGGTCACAAAAGAAGGAAATCAATATGGGAATCCTGAGTGATTTGTTCAAACCAGATCCAAGAACCGCTGAGATACGAAGGCTGAGGTCTCTTATCAAGGAGAAGTATGCGAAAGACCAGATCATATCGTATCTCTGGGAACTTAAGAAACTCGACGACCCGATTGCCATGAGGATTCTTGAAGCGGCCACGTCGAACAATAATGCCGAGATGGAAAGGCTCATCCGCAGTCTCTGAGCCAGAGGAAAGCTCATGACTTTTCTGCGCAAATTGTTTGTCAGAGAGTACTCGGTTGATCAATGTCTTGTAGACATAGCCGTAACGATTCAGTCCGCCAATCGTTACTCCAAAACCCAACTCGGAGCGAAGTTCACCGAAATCGTAGACCGCACCGCAAAATGCTCTTGCGAGCGTGAGTTTCGCCTCGATGACCACCGGTTTTCGGCCCCCGGTTGGCTCTTCAGGTTCAAGTGTCCTGGATGCGGCAAGGAAACCGGCGTGCAAATGGGTTCGTAAGGCCGAAATCGATATTCCAACCAAACCCATTCCTTGAGACCAACAACCGCCTCGAACTTTACCGCGCGATCCACGCCGAGGTTCAGGTGGGGCGTTCCGGCCTTCCGGGCCAGCCGCGATCTAGCCTTTTCCGGTAATTCTGCGTGGCGCAAGCTCAATTACCGGCTTTGCGTTCGGCGATTTTCTTCGCGTAATCGAGAATCTGGTTGCCGAACACAACATCGGCGGCTCGTCGGACTCGGCTTTCCAGTTCGGCGATGCGCATGATGCCACCGGCTCATTTGCCTTCGCCAATTTTCTTGGCGTAGTCGCGCAGTTGCTTCTCAAGCTCCACGATGCGGGCTTCGATTTTCTGGCGGTCGGCGCGGTGTTCGTCCATTTCCATTTTCGGAAACATACTCTCCGCGTAATACGGCAAATGCCCGGAGGTTTTATACATTTTCTCCTTCGCCAGATGCGGCGTGCGAACGCGGACGTAGCCGGCGGCGAATTCGGTTTCCTTGGCCAGCTTCTCCAGTTCCTCGACCAGCACCGTGCCCTTGGGCAGCCACAGCGGCATGCCCGGCCCGACAAATTCGGTGTCAATCGCGAACAGCCCCATCTCCGCGCCGATCTTGCGATGGTCGCGGCGCTTGGCCTCCTCGAGCATCTTGAAATACTCGTCGAGCGCGGTCTTGTTTTTGAACGCCGTGCCGTAGATGCGCTGGAGCTGCGGGTTTTTCTCATCGCCCTTGTAGTAGGCGCTGGCCACGGTGGTGAGCTTGAACGCGCCGATGTTGCCGGTGCGCATCACGTGCGGCCCGGCGCACAGGTCAATGAAGTCGCCGTTCTTGAAATAGGAAATCGGCTCGCCTTCGGGAATCTGGTTGAGAAGGTCGAGCTTGAACTTGGAGGCGTTGCCCGGCCGCTCAACAAGTCCGCCAAGCCGCCCGCTCTGCGCGTCGGCGATGGCCTGCTCGCGCGTGACCTCAGTGCGCTCGAAGGGGTTGTTGGCTTTAATCTCCTTCTTCATCTCGGCCTCGATTTTCTCGAAGTCCTCCTGCGAGATGCGATGCGAACATTCGAGGTCGTAGTAAAAGCCAGTCTCGACCGGTGGCCCGTAGGCGAACTGGGCGTCCGGCCATAGGCGAAGGATGGCGGTGGCCATGACGTGAGCGCACGAGTGGCGGAGCCGCTCCAGCTCGGTCATCTTCGCGCGGTCGTCGAGAGTTTTTCTTTCCGTCGGCTGTTGATTTTCTTCGGCCATAAATCTGCAAGGAGTTTAACCACGAATGGACACTAATGAACACGAAGGATTTTGACGCGAATTACGCGAATAGGCGCAAATGAGATTTGAATTCGCGATCATTGGCGAAATTCGCGTCAAGTCTTTGCCGGATTCGTGTCCATTGGTGTTCATTGGTGGTTGATTTAGTAAACAAAAACGCCCCGAACGGTCAGTGCGAGGCGTTGGCGTCCATCCCGGTGCTCGGAATGAACGCTACGGCGTTGTGGTGGTTGCCCAACTCAAAATCATGGCGGGACGTTAAGTAATCAGGCCAAATCTGGCAAATCCAAATCGTTCAACCGAGCAGCCGTGTCCGGCCCGGAAGGTAAACCGGGTAACTACCGGTCGCATCGGGTTTCGTTGGCGGTTCCATGTTGTCGTGACAATCCTCCGGCTTCGGCGCATACGCAAAATCCGATGCCATGATCTGTTCCCACGCGACTTCCTGGCCCGTGTAACACGAGATTTGTCCCATGATGCCGATGAGGGTGCTGTCGGCCATGTAATCGCCGCTGTTGATGGGATTACCGGAGCGGATGGCGGCGAAAAGCTTGTCGTGCTCGATTTGATACGGATCGCACTGGTCCTGCCAGCGCCAGGATTTCTCGCCGCGGATTTCGCAGCGCACGACACTCGCGCGGCCCTTGGTGCCAAGGACGATGCTGGAGTTTTCGTCGTAACAACCCGTTGTCGTCCGGCAAAAGCCATACATCCGCACGCCGTTGGCAAATTCGTAAACGACCGAGTGATGATCGAACACGTTGCCATAGACCGACTCGACCATCGTGGAGCGCCCGCCCAAGCCGTGGCATTTGACGGGCGGTTGGCCGCGCATGACCCAGTTGGCGCGGTCGAAGTTGTGGACGAGCGATTGCACCACGTCGTCGCCGGAGAGCCACGTGAAATGGTATTGCGTGCTGCATTGCCACTGCAATTCGGTGAGTCCCGGCTTGCGCTCCGTAATGCCGTAGGGAGCGCGCAGAAAATTTTCTTCGATCGCCACGACCTCGCCGATGTCGCCGTCGTGGATGCGCTGAATCGTTTCCGCGTATCCCGTGTGATGCCGGCTTTGCAGGCCGGATTGGATGGATAGTTTCTTTTGTTTCGCCAGTTCGCACGCGGCGCGCACGACCTTGATGCCCGCCGGGTCAATGCCGTGGGGTTTCTCCACAAAAACATGTTTGCCCGCCTGAACCGCCGTCATCATGTGCAACGGATGAAACTTCGCCGCGTTGGCAATGAGCACGACGTCGCTCGCCTCGATCACTTGCTTGTAACCATCGAAACCTGTGAAGCAATGGTCATTGTCCACGAGCACCTGGTCGGGCTTGGCTTTGCGGATGGCGGCGAGCTTTTCCTGAATTCGGTCATTGAAGATATCGCACATGGCGACGAGCCGCGCGCCCTTGTCGGCGGTGAGCGCCTGCACAATCGCGCCCGCATTGCGCCCGCCGCAGCCGATCATGCCGACCTTGATCGTGTCGCTGCCAGCGGCGTGGGCGAACCGGCCCACGTCGAGCGACGCCAGCGCGGTGGCGGCCGTGGCGGTGGCGGAGGTTTTAAGAAAGGTGCGGCGGGTAAGGTTTGAGGTTGTAGTTTTCATGTGTGAATCGTTTGCCTGGTTCATTGCCATTGTTCGCTATCAGTTCGGACATTGAAGCGGACTAAAGTCCGCGCTCCGGCGCGCGGCGTTCAGAGCCTGTGTGAAAAATCGGGTGGCGTTTCATACGGGGGCCAA
>CAYIOH010000304.1:0-5449 GCA_964364975.1 uncultured Bifidobacteriaceae bacterium | reverse complement strand
ACGCGGAGCAAGCCGGCAACTAATAATTAACATGACTTAGAGGACACTGCACTAGTCCGGCGTGGGGATTCCAAGCCCAGGTGTGGGAAAAACCGGGAACGGCGTCCCCGTGTACGGACCAGCTTGGGCAACAAACGTTACGGCCAGCCCTGCCGCCACGATGGCGGGATAAGCAATGTGTTTTTTCATAAGAGCTTTCTTCAGATTGTTGGTTGACTGTTTTGACTGCTAAATTTCGAGGCCCTTTGTAAACCAAACGGCCAATTCGCGGAAGTCGGCTGTTGAGGCGACAGCTACGCAGAGGTCAGTGGAGGGGAGGCAGAAGGTAGAAGGCGAAATCCGAAGTTCCGCAGTTCAACCCCCAAACCCGAGTTCAATTGCGGTGCAAAGGACAACGGCCAGCGGTGCGGTTGGCGCAGATAGAAGGCAGAATGCTGTCGGGTGCAGCGGTCAGGCTCAGGAATTCATTTACGACGCGAAGAATCAGTTGCCCGCGGTCGTTGACCGCCAGTTTGCGGTGCAGGCGTTCGACATGCGTGTGGACGGTATGCGCGGAGATGCCCAGCTCGGCGGCGATGCAGAATTCGGTCTCGTCGTCGAACGCGGCACGCACGATTTGAAGCTCGCGCCCGGAAAGGTTAAGACTGTGGGCGATTTCATTCCAAGCCAGTTCGGGAAACATAACTGACCCTGGAGGACGCGCCTGCGGTCGCTTGCGAGCCAGCTTCGTTTCGGCTGGCGGGTAAGACTTGGCGTTGCTCATGACTTTTTGCCCTCTCACAGCCAATGACTACTACCGCGATACTCGCTTCGGTTGAGTTGGAGGGACGTTCAGAACCGCAGCCCCTCTCATCAACACCTCTCCAACATACTCAACGACAATGTAGTTGCACTTCTCAAGCAACGCCAGCGAATTTTTCCTAGGAGTCTGCCGGACTTAGAAAACTCGACGCTCTAAAATTCGATATGCCGCGTTTTGATTTCGTCCAAGACTTTTTTTGAAAGAGTGCGGTTGCCCGTGCTACCGCCCAGCAGCGTGATCGTGCTGGACAATGCGCGGTTTCATCCATCGTCGACGACGCTCAAGCTGGTGGAGACCGCGGGCTGCCAGCTCATGTTCTTGCCGGCTGACTCGCCAGACCTCAACCCCATCGAACAGCTCTGGGCCGCCCTCAAAACCCGCCTGCGCCAAAACCTTCCTGCCGCCGCCAATCCCTTCCTTCTTATCGCCAATACCTGCCAATGTTATTGTTAATTGCTATAATTACAAAACTTGTCCTGTTTTGCTCGCACCGCGACAGTGTTTTGCGGGTGCCAAAGGTCCGGTCACTTCATCAGCGAGGTGACGTGCCGGAAGAGGCTGGTCGGTTCGATGGAACTCCGATGACCCATGATGGTGCAGGCTTCCGCGCCGACGACGTTGGCGATGAACCCCAGTACCTGCGGCGGCACGCCCACCGCCGCGCAGGGTGAGGTGATGCTGAGCACCGCGTCGCCAGCTCCAACCCGATCCACGACCCGGATGGCAAACGCCGGCACCTCGAAAAAACCGTGGTCGCGATTATGAATCAGACAGCCCGCCGCGCCGCGCGTCACGAGAAAATCCCGGGAGGAAATCCGCCTGGCGATATTCTCGGCCACCGGTCTCAAGTCGCCGCTCACCTTGCGGGCGTCGAGGCGGACTTCCGGCTCGCCGAGCGAGACAAAATCGGCACGGCGATATTTTGAAATCGTGTTGAAGCCCCGGTTGCCGGCGTTGACCTGCGTGTTGACCGCCAGGAACTTGCTCCTGGCGCAAACCAGTTCGACCGCGCGCTCGCTCATGACGCCGTGGCCATAGTCGGCCACCAGCACCACGTCATATTGCGGCACGAGCCGCTCCAATTCGCGGCAAAATCTTTCTTCCACCGCGGCCAATGCGCCGTCGGTCTTCATCTCATAAACTTCAAACAATTTGACCGCGAGATATTCCTCGAGAAAACGGCGCTTGATGATCGTCGGCGCGCCAGGCACGCGAATGAAATGCCGCGCCACGTTCCGGTTCATTTTGGATGAAATGAATTCCTCGCAGGAATTGATCTCCCCCGTGCAGCTCAGCAGGCCGACCTGATCGCAAAAATTGGAAATATGGTTCGCGATGGCCAGCACGCCGCCCGCGTATCGTTCCGTCTGATGGTGCAGCGCGGCCAGCACCGGCTCCTTGCCCGACTTGCCCATGACCGAGCAGAACTGGTACTCGTCAATGATGGTTTCGCCGACAACGAGCACTTTGAGTTTCCGTATCGCCTGCAAGTAGCCGGTGACTTCCTCCGGTGTATGCTTCGCGCGAAATTGCTCCAGAAACGTCTTCGTCTCCGCCGGAAAAACGTCCATGAATTGGTTGATGAGCATCGAGGCGCTGAAGGTTTCCTCGTCCGTCAACACCAGTTCCCCGCCGGCGGCCTTGACAGCATTGGCTTCGCGGTCAATGGCGTCGCTATGATCGCGCTTGCCCGTCTCGCGCACGACACCTTTGACGTAAAAACTCGGGCGCAACCGCTCGATGGTTTCCACCGCCGTCGGCCATTCGTTGATGGCCACAAAATCCACGCACGCCAGCGATGCCAGCGCCTCGGCGCGCAGACGTTCGGGAAACGCCGGCCGGTGCGGGCCTTTGTTGACGTAACGGTCGGGCGTCAGGGTTACGACCAGCGCGTCGCCCAGTTTTCGCGCCGCCTCCAGATGCTTGATGTGGCCGATGTGCAGCAGGTCGAAAACGCCGTGGCAATGGACGATTTTTTTGCCGTCCGCGCGCAAGGCGGCCAGCGTTTTGGCCAGCTCATCAATCCGTTTGATTTTTTTGGCAGCAGTTTCCATTCGCGTCTTGCGAGGCGAGACTAATACGCGTGAATCCGCCGGTTGGCAAGCGTGCTTCGTTGGCACGCGGCATCCGGGGAGTTTGGTTGAAACGGTGACTCGCCGCTACTGCTTGACAACCAGGCACTGGGTTTTCCACAACTCTATGACGGTTTCGGGCTTGTCAGCAAAAAATTCGTCAATCGCTTGTTTCACCCCCTGGCAGCTTAGATTTCTGTAGTCATGAACGAGGATCACCCCACCCTTGACCATGCGCGGATAGAAGAATTGCAGTCCGGCTTTTGTGGACTCGTAGATGTCCATGTCCAAATGAACCAGTGAAAAGCGAATCGGTGTTTTTGCCAACTCTCCCGCCGAATCCGGAAAGAAGCCCGGGTAAAAGAACACCCCGCCGAAGGCGCTCAAGTACCGCTTCACCTCCGCGAGCGACGTCTTATCGAAGTCACCCGCCCTATGCACGTCCACGTCGGCACGCACCTCTGGCATGCCTGCGAACGTGTCGAAAAGGTGTAGTGCTTTGTTCCCTTTGAGCGAGGCGATCAGCTTGGCGGTGCCCCCGCGATACACCCCAAGCTCCGCCAGTTCCCCATCCAGTTTCTGTGTTCGCTGCACCAATTGATAAAGATTAAAAAAGTCCTCCAGGGGTTGGGTCGTGACATCATCGCGGAGGCCTTCAGCGTACAGCTCCCAAAATTTCCGGTCTGACTCAATCGGGTGGTTGCGTATCATTTTCAACCGGCAGAGCCACCGGGGATGGTGCAGGGACAAATAGCGAAACACGGCCTTGGCCGCCGGGTTCAAATTCAACAGCCTCATAATGTCAGGCCCACACCTCCACGTACCGGACGCGGATCATCAATTCGTTTGGATCTTTGCCAGCAGTTTCCATTTGCGATTTGCGAGTGGAAATTTATACGGACGAAGCAGCTGGTTGGCAAGCGCGCTTGCGTCAGCACGCCGCGTCCAAGGAGTTTGGTTGAAACGGTGACTCGCCGCTTAAGCTTGGGAACCTGCTCCTCGGGGAAAACAGTGCCAAGCAGGAAAGTTGGTCTTGTGGAGTTCCTCAAGGAACTCATATCCCTGCGACGCTGATGTCAGTGCCGCCAGACGCACCGATGCAAACGGACAGTCTTCGTTGTTGAAAAGCGCGGTGGATAATTATTGAGCCATTGCTCGATAGAAGGAAATTATTTTTTGACGCTGCGCGGTTCAAAAAGGGCAGGCTCTCGCCTGCCCGCAAGTTGTTCTTTCAGGTGTTTGTTCGGCGTCAGCATCACGTCGCTGGTGACTTCATTGCCCCAGTTCCGTTGAGGTTCACCAGCCACATTCCCCTCAGCGCCTTCGGCCTCTGCCAGTTCTCCAGCACGAGTTCGTGACTCCAGCCCAGCTCCATGAATTTCGCCTCAACCGACGCTTTGGACGGCCTGTTCACCTGCTCGACCAGTCCGGCGCAGTTCGTGTTCAGCAGCCCCGTCTCCAGCGCCGTGTGCGCCTCGGGCCATAGCATCGAGTCGAAAATGAGCGTCTTGGCTTTGCACTGCCTCACTATCCGCGCCAAGTGCGACCAGCCGTCCTTCATGTGGTAGATCAAACCGAGACACGACAGCACGCCGTAATTTTCTTCCGGGACGAACTGCCGCACATCCCGCGTCAGCCACGTGATCGCGCTCGCCTCGGGGAACCTGCCCAGTTCGCGGTCGAAGAACCTGCCGAACACCGCCCTCGGCTCAACCGCCGTAACGCTCTCCGCCCCGTTCGCCGCGTAGACCATCGGGAAATGGCCCGCGTTGCTGGCGAGGTCGAGCACCCGTTTGCCGGCGTAGAGGTCTCGCCGCTCAACCAGCCAGCGCGTCATTGGGCCAAGGCGGTTGTCCGGGTCACCACCTATGCCGTGATAATCTATGATTGAGTGGCTTGGAGGTTTCATCAATGGATAGCAGGGAATTGCTTTTGCGTCGGTTTCATTTGGTGTGACTTTGCGCCTGACCGTTTCCCGCGTCAAGCGCGCCTGTCCACCACACCAAGGCGGGCAAGGCCGCCAGCGTTCTGGTCAACTCATCAATCCGTTTGATTTTTTTGGCAGCAGTTTCCATTCGCGTCTTGCGCGGCGAGACTAATACGCGCGAAAGGGCGTGTTGGCAAGCGCGCTTGCGTTGGGCGTACCACCCAGGGTGGAGCCGGCAAAACTGAACAGTGCCAGGTCAAAACGCAGGCTGAAGCCCAAGGCGTTCTCATTGCCGTTGACCCCAGCACGACTGGCACGGTGACGCTGCTGGCCGACGGCGTTTGTGTGTTGCACTCACACCTCGCCCGCTGGTGTTCGTTGTGCCCTCCGACTCATGTCACCATCACAATCAGCTAACGATCCCTCTTTGCCTTCCGGTAAGACCGAGGAAAGTCCACCCCGCCACTGTTGCAAAAAATAGCGCGGCTCTGAGCGAGCCGCGCTGATGCTTTGCTGCTACGCCTATGGCGACACGATCCGGTAAAACCGCGTGGGCAGCGGCGCGGACTTCGCGTCCTCAAATTCGAACGTTCCCGTACCGTTGTCCGCCGCCACACCGATCTTCTCCCAATCCACCAGGTTCGTCGA
>CAYIOH010000303.1:0-5476 GCA_964364975.1 uncultured Bifidobacteriaceae bacterium | reverse complement strand
ATCCGATGAACAGCACGAAGCAAACGGCGAACTTGCGGAACAGCGGCGAGTCGTAGCGTCCCTCGGCAAAATATGGAATCGTGTAAGCCCCGAACCGTCGCAGCGGCCCGGCGATGAACAGCAGCAAAAACAAATAGCCGCACGCGTAACAGACCGGATACCACAGCGCGTCGTAGCCGCTCGACATCACCATGCCGGCAATGCCCATGAAGCTGGCGGCGCTGAGATATTCGCCCGAGATGGCGCTGGCGTTCCACCCCACGCTCACACCGCGACTGGCGACGTAGAAGTCACTGGCCGTTTTCGACCTTCGCGCCGACCAGAAGCCAACCCAGATCGTCGCGATGACGGTGACGGCGCTGAAGGCGAGAATCCAGGGGTCAATGTTCATGCCTGAATGGAGTCTTCAGGTTTGACCTCTCGAACCTCCGCCTCTTCCAACGCGATGGAGCGTTTGATGAAGAACCACGATATGATCCAAACGGCCGGAAAAAAGCTGATCCCCAGTAAGAACCACGTCAGCGTAAAACCAAAAACGCGTTTCGCCATCAACTCTGGCCAGAAATAGTTCGCGAGCGGCAGTCCCAGCAGCGCCACGAGGAACGCCAGAGCGCAGGCGATGGAGAGTTTGAGTTGTTTGCGCATCAGCGAGTGCAGGAACTCCTCGCTGTGCATGTCCGGTTTTTCAGACGGTTGCTTTTGCATGAGGGTGGACGTGGTTTACCAGAGTTGGCCTGACAACGGCAACGTTTGAATACTCGGCGAAAACTCAGAGGTGCGGCCCGAATGGCTTCCACCAGCCACACCAATACATGGCGTTTCTTTGCCAAGATTGGGGAGGGCAGCCGCCGGCCACAAATTTACCGTAGTTTCGTTGTAACCTGACATGCAAACCGCAAGCGGCCCGTCAACTGACCCGCGCGGTGACGTTCCTGGGCTAGATCGCAGAGCCGGACGAATAGAGTCCGAACCAAGAAATTCGGGATCAAAGAAAGAATACGTTTATGGGTGAACGAGCAGCAGCAATCGGAGCGCGAACGAACGAACTAGCCATCACCACGCAGACCCTTGAAAAGAATCGTGGGTGGCTCGTGACTTTTGCCGGCACCGGCATCAATCTCGCCCTCGGCATTCTTTACACCTGGAGCATGTTCAAAGGCGCCATCGAGAAGGAGTTCGGCTGGAAAGGGTCGCAACTCAACGATCCCTACGCGCTCTGTTGCCTGGTCTTCGCCGCCGCGATGATCTTCGCCGGGCGTTGCCAGGACAAATTCGGCCCGCGGCTCACCGCGTTCATTGGCGGCCTGCTCGTTGGCGCAGGATTTCTGCTTTGCTCGACCACGAACAGTTACGGCATCTGGCTGGTTGGCTTTGGTGTCCTAGCGGGCATCGGCATCGGCTTCGGTTACTCGTCCGCCACGCCCCCCGCGCTGAAATGGTTTCCGCCGTCGAAGACCGGCCTGATCGCCGGCCTCGTCGTCGCGGGCTTTGGGCTCGCACCGGTGTATCTCGCGCCAACGTCGCAATATCTGCTGGGCCATTATCAGGTTAAAAGCACGATGCTGATTCTCGGCGTCGCGTTCACGGTGATCGTGTGCGGCCTGGCGCAATTGCTGCGCAACCCGCCGGCGGGTCACGTCGCGGGCGCGAAACCGGCTGCGCCCGGTGCCGCCGCGAAACCCGCGGGCACCAACAGCACCCCGGGCGAAATTTTGCGCACGCCGGGCTTCTATCTGCTGTGGGTGATTTACTTCATTGGCGCGGGCGCGGGTCTGATGGTCATCGGCAGCGTCAGCGGCATGGCCAAGAAGAGCATGGGCGAAGCGGCGTTCATCGCCGTGGCTGTCATGGCCATTGGCAACGCCGCCGGGCGCATCGTGTCGGGCGTGCTTTCCGACAGGATCGGACGCCGCTGGACGCTGATGATCATGTTGTTGTTCCAAGCGATGTTGATGTTCGCCGCCATTCCACTGATCAGTTCGAAAACCACCGCCGCCGTGGTCATCGTGCTCCTGGCCACGTTGATCGGCTTCAACTACGGCGCGAACCTGTCGCTGTTCCCGTCGTTCACCAAGGATTTGTGGGGGTTGAAGACGTTCGGGATGAACTACGGCATTTTGTTCACGGCGTGGGGCGTGGGTGGTCTGGTGTTGCCGCGCCTGCAACAGATGCTTACGGCCAGAAGCGGCGGCAGTTACACCTCATCGTTTATCACGGCGGGTGCGCTGCTCATCGTTGGTGCGTTGTTGACGCTGGCCATCAAACCGCCCGCGCCGAAAGCGGTGGCGCAGAATTGAATTGGCGGGCGCGGGAAAGGTTTCGGAAAAGTAGTAAACATCCATCGGAAAAAACGGTATCAGGAGAAATGGGTTATGGGCAAAGGCAATGGGTATGGGAATCTTCGGGCGCAAATCGCGCGGGTCATTCTAATGTCCGGCATCGTCGCGTGCGGCAGCATGGCCATGGCGCAAGGCTGGCAACTCAGATCAAACGTGACGTTGAAGGCCGACCTGACGCTCAAGGAGACGTTCGACAGCAACGTGTATTTACAGGACACGCAGCCGGATCCGGCGGTTGCCAATGCGGCCCGACCATTTCAGGAATCGTTCATCACGTCGGTGATGCCGAAGATTGGTTTCGAGTTCAGGCCCTGCTCCGGCTTCAACATGTCTGGCGCCTACGCGCCGGAGGTGGTGACGTTCCATGACGAGCCAAGTGAAAGCCATGTGGCGCATCGCACCGGGCTGATTTTCAACGGCGTCGTCGGCATCGTCACCTGGCAGATACAGAACAGCCTCACGTGGATTGATGGCAGCGACGAAGGACTGACCTTCGGCGGACCGGGCGGCGCGCCGGCCATCGGTGGGATTCCCATTCGGGACCGGCGCGACGCGCTGATTTACCGGAACAGCTTCGGCGCGTTTCACAAACACGGGAACTGGTTCTTCCGGCCTGCCGTGTCGTCCTACGTCCACGACTTTATGACCACGGAACGCAACTCGGCGGCGTATCCGTTCTACCAGAATTACGTGGACCGGAACGATTTTAACCTTGGCCTCGACGCGGGCTACCAGGTGTTCAAAGACGGCTACGTTTTCCTCGGCTATCGCTTCGGGTGGCAGCGAGAACCGCCGCTGCCCGGCCAGGAAATAGATTACTCAAACGACTATCAACGGCTGCTGGCCGGCTTCGAAGGCAAGATCACCGACTGGCTGAAGCTCAACGTTTTCATTGGACCGGACTGGCGCGACTTCAATCACCACACGCCGCCCGGCTTCAAGGATCATCAAGTGGAACTGTTCGTTGACGGCTCGGCGGTGATCACACTCACCAAAAGCGACAGCGTGATCCTGACCGCGAAGCGATTCGAGCAGCCGGCATTTGGCACGCCATCCGCATACGAGGACATCACCTACGACGTGACCTGGCGGCACACCTTCAGCGACAAACTGGCCGCCACCGCCGGCTTCCGCGCTTACGGCGGCGTTTGGGAAGCGCCGGTCATGCGCGAGGATTGGATTTTTACGCCCAGCGCCTCGCTCGCCTACAAGCACGACGCCCATTGGAGCGCGGAGCTGTCCTACTCGTACGATTGGGCGGACAGCTTGGTGTCAGACAGGGCGGGCCGCGAATTCACGCGCCACCTGGTCTGGCTTTCGGCCAAATACACCTTCTAACGGTTTCCCGCAGACCCCGGCCTGCCGCCGCAAGTCGAAAGGTGGAAGGCAGAGACTTGCCGTTTGACAAGAATTCGCATCGCAATGAGCATGACGCCCATGAGTAACAGCCACAACCATGTTGCTTCGCGTCGTGATTTCATCCGGACCACCGGCCAGTTCGCAGCCGCATCGGCGCTGGCAGGGGTGGTCATGCCTCATGTCCATGCAGCAGAAGACAACACCATCCGTCTGGCCTTGATCGGCTGCGGCGGGCGCGGCAGCGGCGCGGTGGCCAATGCCATGTCGGCCGGCGGACTGGTCCTCGGTGATGACGGTGGCACTAAAAGGGCCGTTGGCACCGGCGCCGGCGGGCCGATCAAACTCATCGCCATGGCCGATCTCCGCCAGGACCGCCTCAACCAATCGCACCGCGCGTTGAAGCAGGCGTTGGGCGACTGGATCGACGTGCCGCCGGAGCGCCGGTTTTTGGGCTTCGACGCCTATCGGCATGCCATTGATTGCCTGCGCCCGGGCGACGTGGCCATGTTGACCACCCACGCCGGCTTCCGCGCTCCCCACCTTGAGTATGCGGTGCAGAAGGGGGTCAACGTATTCATGGAAAAAGATTTTGCGCCCGACCCGGCCGGCGTGAAACGCATTCTCCGCGCGGGCGAAGCTGCGGACAAGAAGAACCTCAAGATCGCCGCCGGCCTCATGTGCCGGCATTCCTCCGCGCGTCAAGCCTTGATCCAAAAGATTCGCGACGGCGCGATGGGCGACATCCAACTCATCCGCGCCTATCGCATGGATTCGGGTTATTTCATGAAACCCTTCCCGCGCGGTGAGAACGAGTTGCTCTGGCAACTCAGCCCCGGCCATCCCTACCAGTTCCTCTGGTCCTCCGGCGGCGTCTTCATCGAACTGATGATCCATCAGATGGACGAGTGTTTCTGGATCAAGGATTCCTGGCCCGTGTCGGCGCACGGCGTCGGTGGGCGCTTTGCCGGGAGCACCGATTGCAGCCAGAACCTCGACAGCTACTCCATCGAATACACCTTCGCGGATGGCACCAAGGCCCTGGTGACCGGCCGCTATATCCCGAATTGCCACGATGACTTCGCCACCTATGTTCACGGAACGAAGTGCGCCGGGAAATTTTCGGGGAACATTCATGCGGCTAATGGCTGGCTGGCCAAGGACCAGCGCCTCGAGCCGGCCAATATCGCCTGGCGACCGGCCAGGGAAACCGTCAACCCCTGGCAGGCCGAGTGGGACGTGCTCTTGAGCGCCATCCGGAACGACAAGCCCCACAACGAGACCCGGCGCGCCGCCCTTTCAAACCTTGGCGCCATCATGGGCCGGGCGGCGGTGCATTCGGGGAAACTCATCACGTGGGAGGAAGCCATGGCGTCAAACTTCCAGTTCTGCCCCAACGTGGATGAGTTGAACACCAACAGCCCCGCACCAGTCCAGGCGGACGCGCAAGGCCGCTATCCGGCACCGATACCGGGCCAGACGGTGGAGATTTAGCAACTGCCACAGCCAGACCCGCGCGACACTTCGACGAGGTCCGCGCGTTCGTCGTCCACGCCGGCATGGTCTTGGTGATGATCGCCATCGCCATCAGCAGTACCCAGGGCACGACGACCGAGGTCCAACTGGCGCGCGGCCAGGCGGTGGCGCTCGGCCCCTATACCCTGACTTTCCTCGGTGTCGACCAGGTGAACGAGCCGCACCGCGAAGCGCTGGTGGCGAACGTCGGCGTCGCGCGCGGCGGACGCGACCTGGGCACGATGAAGCCGCGCATGAACTACTAC
>CAYIOH010000302.1:0-5486 GCA_964364975.1 uncultured Bifidobacteriaceae bacterium | reverse complement strand
GGTCGAAGAGGAAAAAGTCCGGTGTGCAGGCGGCATGATACGCTTTGGCCACCGCCTGCGATTCATCGTAGAGATAGGGAAAAATGTAGCCGGCGGATTTCACTTCCGCCGCCATCTTCGCTGGACGGTCCTCGGGATAATTGGCCACGTCGTTCGCGTTGATGCCGACTATGGCGACGCCGCGCGGCAGGTAGTCGCGGGCGAGTTGCGCAAGGCCGGCGCGGAGATGCTTCACGTAGGGACAGTGGTTGCACATGAAAATCACCAGCAATGCGGGTTTGTCCTTGAAGGCGGCGAGCGAGATGATTTTTCCGTTCGTGTCCGGCAATTGGAAGTCCGGCGCGGTCGTGCCGAGCGGCAGCATGGTGGAAGGTGTCAGAGACATGCGCGCAATTTGAAACGGCACTCGCTGAAAGTCGAGCAAGTTTGGAGTTCCACCTTCAGGCGGCGAATGCGTGTCGCGACCTCTCAGTAACACCCGGCTTCAGCCGGGTGAAACGGTGAACAACCCTGCGCAACCGCTTCAGCGGTTTCCGAATTCGTGCGACCAGAAAACCGTTGAAACGGTTCAATACCTCATACGGCCAACCACACCCGGTTGAAACCGGGTGTTAATAAGAAAAAACCTGCCAATCGCATTGGCAGCGAATAAACTTTCCCCGATGACGCACGCCGAAGCCCAGAAACGCCACGCGCAAATCGTCGAGGAAATCCGACGGCACGACCACGCCTACTACGTCGAGGGCCGGCAACTCATCACCGACCGCGAATACGATTTGCTTTTTAAGGAGCTGCAGGAGCTGGAAAAAACCTTCCCCGAACTTGTCACACCCGAATCGCCCACACAACGCGTCAGCGGCGCGCCCAGCGAAAAATTCGCCCGCGTCAAACATCTCGTGCCGATGCTCTCGCTCGACAAGGTCGAAGCCAGCGATCATCCGACCAAAGACGAAGAACCCGACCGCGATAAACGTAATCGAGCGCAGGACGAAAATACTTTGGCCGAACTCCGTGGATTCGACGCGACCATCCGCAAACACCTTGGCCGCGACAAAGTTCAATACATCATCGAGCCGAAGGTGGATGGCGTGTCCATCAGCGTTCACTATCGCCACGGCAAGCTCGCGCTCGGCGTCACGCGTGGCGACGGCGTGGAAGGCGACGACATCACCGCGAACCTCAAAACCATTCGCGGCATTCCGCTGAAGTTGGTAGGGACGCGTTCCACCGCGTCCCCATCTCTAAAAATCAGGGACGCTGTGGAAAGCGTCCCTACCCTCCTCGAAGTGCGCGGCGAGGCTTACATCGCAAACAAGGAATTCGACGCACTAAACGCCAGGCTCGCCGCCGCCGGTGAAAAATCTTTCCCCAACGCCCGCAATGCCACCGCCGGCACGTTTAAGCAGCTAGACCCGCGCCTCGTCGCGCAACGCCCCATCCGCGCCGTGTTTTACGCCACCGGTGCGGTTGATGGCATCGGGTTCAAGACACATTCCGAGATGCTCGAAACCCTCGCCCGCTCCGGTTTGCCCACGCAAAAGCTCTGGTGGGTCTGCGACGGCATCGAGGAGGTTCTGAAAATTTACGCCGACAAAGTCGTCGTGCATTACGATGAAGACCGCGACCTGCGCCGGCAATTGCCCTACGAAATTGACGGCATCGTGCTCAAGGTCAATACGCTCGCTGACTGGACGCGCATTCCGGGTCGCGCCCGTGCGCCGGGTTACGCGATTGTTCACAAACCCGTGCCGTGGATCACGCCGGCGGAAACAGTTTTGAAAGCCATCACCGTGCAAGTAGGGCGCACCGGCGTGCTTACACCCGTGGCCGAACTCGAACCCGTCTTCGTGCAAGGCTCGACGATTTCGCGCGCCACGCTCCACAACGAGGACGAAATCCGCCGCAAGGACATCCGCATTGGCGACACCGTGGTCATTCGCAAGGCGGGCATGGTGATCCCGGAAATTTTTGAGGTCGTGAAAACCAAGCGCCCCGCCGGAGCGAAGGAATTTGACCTCTTCAAACACGTCGGCGGCAAATGCCCCGCGTGCGGCGGGCCGATTGCGAAGGATAAAATCAAAACCGGTAGGCCCGAGCTGCCGCTCGGCCAGGACGCGCAGCAGCGCGTCCCTACCGACGCCGAGGAAGTCGCGTGGCGTTGCCAGAACATCGCGGGCTGTCCGGCACAACTCACGCGGCGCGTCGAGTATTTCGCGCAACGCAAGGCGCTCGACCTCGAATCGCTCGGCGGCATCGTCGCCGAGAAACTGGTCGAACGAGGCCTCGTCAAAGAACCGCTCGACCTCTTCAATCTGAAGCTGGAACAACTCGGCAAGCTGAATCTCGGCACGGACGACGAACCGCGCGTGTTCGGCGAAAAGAACGCGACGAAAATTCTCGACGCGCTCCGACGCGCCAAGACCGCGCCGCTGTCCCGCTGGATTCAGGCGCTGGCGATTGCCGACGTGGGCGAAGCCACGGCGAAACAGCTCGCCGCCACGCACAATTCACTGGAAGTGCTTGCCCATTCTGAAGTCCTGCGCGACATCCGCGACCTCGGCACGAAGGAAACCGAACGCGCCGAAATCAGTCCGCGCTCGCGCAAGAATCCGCCCAAGAGCGAAACTGAGAAGGCTGCTCGTGAAAAGCGCGACGCTGAACTCAAGGCGGCGATTGCCGAAATCGAATCACGTCTGGACGCAGGCGATTTGAAAGCGAAGCTGGTGGAAGTCGGCCCGGTGGCGGCGGCAAGCGTGCTCGACTATTTCTCATCGCCCGCCGGGAAAAGAGTTCTCGCCCGCATCCGTGAATTGGGAATCAAACCGGTCACTGAGAAAGTCAGCGCTGCGGCGACGGCGACAGGCATTTTTGCCGGGAAAACGTTTGTGCTCACCGGGACGCTGCCGATGATGACGCGCGAGGAAGCGACGGCGAAGATTGAATCGCTCGGCGGCAAAGTGACCGGCAGCGTGAGCAAGAAGACGGATTTTGTTCTGGCAGGCGAAGAAGCCGGTTCAAAGCTCGACAAGGCGCTGAAACTGGGCGTAAAGATTATAGACGAAGCCGGTTTTTTGAAGTTGTGCGACAGCAGATGATCGTATGCGAAATTCCTGGGCCAGCAAATGGTTGGTCGGCGGGGCAGCGCTGATTGTCCTGATCGGCATCGCGCTGCAATTCGTCAACAAAGGACCGCCGCAATCGTCCAGCCCGCCTGCGGCTGTCAAAGAGATCGCCGAACGCAGGCAACTTTCAACGTCGGTTCAGCCATCAGCCCATGAACTTCCGGCAGTTGAAGAAGGCGTCGCGGCATCTGACGATCCATGGGCACAGTTTCGAACCAACAAATTGTCGCACGACGCAATTGAGGAATATCTGCGGCAACATGGTCGCACTGCTCAAACCCTGCTGGCGGCATTTCATTCCTCGGGCGACACGAACTATTTGAATGAGGCGGCGACCCGCTTCCCGAACGATCCCCAACTCCAGTGGACGATTCTGGCGCGCGATGCGTTTCCGGACGAGCGACGCAAATGGCTGGACCTGTTAAAATCTTCTTCGCCGGAAAATTCTCTCGCGAATTACCTGTCCAGCCGAGACCATTTCATGAACGGTGACACCCACGCCGCCATCAACGAACTTTTGGAAGCGACGCGAAAGCGGCAGTTCAAAGATTACACGAGGGAATCGCACTTGGATGAAGAGGAGTTGTATCTTGCTGCCGGGAAGACGCCGCTGGAAGCATCACGCGTCGTCGGCTGGGGGGAGGATCTGATGCGGGAACAAGCGTCATTGAAGGGGGTGGCTTACTCCATGCGGGATTTGCAGAACCAATATCTAAAAGCCGGAGACGCGAGTTCCGCAGAACATCTGGCTCAAATCGGAGTGATTTTGGCGCGGCGACTCAATAATGGCGCTGCCGAGGATCCCGGCATCAACCAACTGGTCGGAATCGCCATGGAAGCTCTGGCCCTGTCGCCGTTGGAACAAGATACCAGCTATGAATTCCTCGGTGGCGAATCTCCCGCCCAGCGACTCGATGAACTCAAGCAGCAGAGAGTGTCGCTCCAAGAACTGAGGCGAAGCTTCGGGGCCATCTTCCCGAACCTGACCGAAGCAGAACTGCTGAACTGGAAGGAGCGCGAAAAGATTCTAGGCGAAGTCCCAGCCATGCGCTGGTTGCAGCAACAGCATCCCGCGAGCATCCCGCAAGGCGGACAGTAAGGTATCACTTCGCGACAAGCACATGATTAAATCCATCAGCAGATTGTTTACATCCGTCTTTGGTGCGCCTGCCGTAGATGAAATTTACTTTGTACATTCAAAAATCGCGGAAAATCGGTATGCGTCATCCCTGCGCATCCACGATTGTTCGCGAGCGAGCGCGGCGTTCCTTTGCGAACTGGCGAGACTTGCGCCCGCCCACTCAAATGCTCCCTTGCGAGATTTCATTTCACCGCCGCTTCGCGTCGCGTGTTGATCTGGCCGGTGCGGGTGCCGGCGACGGCGTCGCGCTCTGCCAGATGTTTAACCAGGCCATCGCCGGTCAGGATGTTCCGGATGAGGTCAGAATTAGTGTTGAGGAGAATGCCAGAACCGGGCGATCTTGTTGCCCGAAATGAAAACATCCGCCCACTTCATCCTGATGCCGTTCGCTCTGGCCAACATAAATTCCCTGCATCTCCACTCTTGGGCGGGATCGGCAACTTTGTATGGGCTCTGATTCCGACCTTGCCCAGAAGGCAGGATTCCAACGCTCAACCATGAATGTTCCAACCACGCGGTTTTGGTGCGCTTCGGCGCTCTTGCTCTTGATGCGATTCGCCGCATCGGGCGACGCCGTCGCCGCGCCTCCACCCGAGCCGCTCCCGCACGGCCCTCTGAGTGCGCGGGCTGGAGATTTGAGCCTCCGGCTCCGCCAGGAAGACTCGGGCATTCGCCTGCTGAGTCTTCAGGATGCCGCACTGGGCGAGGAGTTGTTGAGCACCAACCAGTCGCCGCTGTTCACCCTCACACTCCGGCAGATCGGTTCGAAGGAAGAAGTGCGGCTGGGTGCCGACGAGGGCTGGCGGCAAACCACGTTGCGCAAAACCCGCGACGGCCTCGAAGCGCACTGGGAGAAGCCCGTTGACCCGAGCCTGGCGGGCATCGCCGTCACCGCCACGGCCCGCGCGGACCAGCGTCAGCATGCCTGGCGATGGAAGTTCCGGGTGGAAAACCGCAGCGCCGGCTGGAGCGTCTGGCGTGTTGTGTTCCCCCAGTTGGCTTTGGCGGATTTCGGCGCCAAGGATTGTGTCTTCGTCCCGCAGGGGTCGGGCGTGGTGAAACGCAACCTCGGCGACCGCACGTTCACTTACACCGGCAAGTACACCGACGCCTGGTGTGTGATGCAATTCATGGCGGCTTACCGCGAAGGCGAGCATCCGACCGGTCTCTACGTCGCCATGCACGACCCGTGGGGCAGCCGGAAGGAGATCGTGTTGCACCGC
>CAYIOH010000301.1:0-5505 GCA_964364975.1 uncultured Bifidobacteriaceae bacterium | reverse complement strand
CAGCAGTTCCGCCGCGCAGCAGGTTTTCGCCGAAATGTTTGACACCGGCAAATCACCGGCGGCGATTGTTCAGGAGAAGGGCCTGGCCCAAGTCAGCGACACCGGCGCGATTGAAAAGTTTTGCGACGAAGTCATCGCCGCGCATCCCGGCCCGGCGAACGATTTTAAATCCGGCAAAGTCGCCGCGCTGAATTTCCTCAAAGGTCAGGTGATGAAATTGAGCAAAGGCAAGGCGAACCCCGCGCTCGTGGGGGAGATTTTGGAGCGGAAACTCAAGTCTTAACGCTGTGCGTCAGAACGGGCAAATTACCTTGCATCGTTCGGGCCGTCCCGTTTACCTGTTTGGCAAGTTACCGGTGACAAAAAACTCGATGAAATCTTCCCCCTTCATTCTTGCACCGACATGACACTGTCACCCTTGGATTGGGCGATCATCGTGGTTTTCCGTGTCGGCTGCCTGGTCGCGGGCATCTGGATGCGGCGCTACAGCTCGCACGTGGACGATTTCACGGTGGCCAGCCGTGAGATGGACATGCATCCCGGCATCGCTTCACCATAGGAATTCACCTCCGCCTCGGCGCCAACCCAATGAACTTCAGCCCCGGCCACGTTGATTTATGAATCCTCTTTTAGGCGTGTTCCTTCATGCGATCGGCGGGTTTTCCTCCGCCAGCCTTTACGTTCCGAACTACAAAGTGAAGGGCTGGGCCTGGGAGACTTTTTGGATCCTGCTGGGTTTTACCGCTTGGATCCTCATGCCCCAAATCGGCTGCTGGTTCACCACGCCCGATCATTGGGCCATTCTTTCGGCGACCCCGGGCAAGAATCTTTTTTGGAGCTATTTCTTCGGCGTCTTGTGGGGTTTCGGCGGCTTCTGTTGTGGTTTGGGACTGAGGTATCTCGGAATGTCCTTGGGACAAACCTTGGAACTAGGCTTCTGCGCCGCCTTTGGTACGATCATCCCGCCGATCTTTGCCGGCACGGCGGGAAGCTTATTCAAAACCACTTCGGGGATTACGGTCATGGCGGGCATTTTGGTCTGTCTGGCGGGGATCGCGGTGTGCGGTTACGCGGGACTGCTGAAGGAGTGGTCTTTGACCGATGAGCAGAAGAAGCAAGGCGTCTCCCAAAAAGAGTTCTCGTTTTGGAAGGGTTTGACGCTCGCCGTCATCGGCGGCGTGATGAGTTCCTGCATGGCGTTTGCTTTTGACGCCGGCAAACCCATCGCGGAGGCCGCAGTGAAAGCGGGGACGCAAGATGTGTTCAAGAACATGCCGGTGTTGGTCGTTGCTTTGGCGGGCGGCTTCACGACCAACATAATTATCGTATTGATCCTGCATACCCGTAACAAATCGTTTCACAACTATGTTGCCGGGCCGGGTAGCGTTTTGATGTCCAACTACTTCTTCTGCGGTCTGGCCGGCGTGCTGTGGTATGGGCAATTCTTTTTCTACGGCATGGGCACGACCAAGATGGGCAAATACGACTTTGCGAGTTGGAGCTTGCACATGTCGTTCATCATCATCGGCAGCAATCTGTGGGGGATCGCTTTGAAAGAGTGGCGGCTCGTGCAGGGTCGGATCCGCGGCATATTGTGGCTGGGCATCGCCGTGCTGATTGCCTCGACGGTGCTGATCGGCTGGGGCAACCACTTGGCGGGCAAGTGAAGCTTCAATGCGTCTGATAACAAAGCAATGAAACCCACGGCGCCACTTGAAATCGCGCAAGCTCTGGTCCGGATTCCCAGCGTGAATCCGAATTACGACCCGGCGAGCCGCGCGGAAAAGGACGTTGTCCCGTGGATTCAGTCGTGGGGACAGGAACACGGTTTTGAAACACGGACGCAACCGGTGCTCGACGACCGCGCGAACGTCATCCTTCGCTTTCGCAACGGCGCGGATCATCCGCATCTCTTGCTCAACGGCCACACGGACACCGTCGGCGTGGCGGGCATGACCATTCCTGCTTTTGGCGGTGACGTGCGCGAAGGACGCCTTTGGGGCCGCGGCTCGGCGGACATGAAAGGTCCGCTGGCGTGCATGTTGGCTGCGGCCTGGCAGCTTCGCCAGCAGCCGGCAACCTGGAAAGGCACGCTCACGGTGGGTTGCGTCGTGGATGAAGAATATCGCTTTCGCGGCATCCTGGCGCTGATGGAACAGCTCGACCCGCCGGACTTCGCCGTGGTCGGCGAGCCAACGTCGCTGCGCGTTGTGCGGGGCTGCAAAGGTTGCTTGCGATTTGCGGTTCGCGCGCACGGACGCGCCGCGCACAGCGCGCACCCGCAACGGGGCCGCAGCGCCATCGTGGCCATGGCCCGCGCGATTCTGGAGTTGAACTCTTTTTTTGACGAGCGACTCGCACAAATTCGCCATCCGGATTTTGGTTGCAGCACCGGCTCGATTGGTTTGATTGAAGGCGGCTCGGGCATCAACATCGTCCCCGAAAATTGCAGCATCCAGGTGGACGTCCGGCTTCTTCCTAGTCAGGACGCAAACGCAACGTATCAGGAAATCCAAACCGCGCTCCGCGCCAGGTTGGGGTCCGCGAAGGACATTGAGTGGATCTTTGACCCGCCGAGTGTGATTGATGCCGGCTATGAAATCGCCGCCGACACCGAGTTGGTTCGCCAAGCGTGCGCGGTGGTGGGCAGGGGCGAATCGGAAGTGGCGTTTTATTCGTGCGACGCGAGCAAGATCGCCGCGAAATCGGTTCCCTGCATTATCCTCGGGCCAGGCGACATCGCCGTCGCGCATACCGCCGATGAATCCATTGCCGTGGACGAACTGTCGGCGGGTGCCGAGATGTATTTGCGGCTCGCTCAAAGGCTGATGCCGCCCGATTCACAACCGCGTTGAACCACGGATGACACGGATGCACACAAATTCATTTTTGAGGCCATGCGCTTGCTTTCTCTAACTGCGGCTGGTGACATTGTTTCCCTGCTTTCGCCAACGGATGAAAAGTTCCAACGGATGCGGAATTGCTTCCCAACAAATCCGTTGGAACTTTTCATCCGTTGGCGAGGGATGCTTTGCGACCTGGCACAAGCCGCACTCCCGGTGGCCAGGGGAATGAAGTGCCTAACCCTGTTCATTTATTGTCTATCCGTGCCGATCCGTGAAATCCGTGGTTAAATCAACGTCGTCAGAATGAGAGAGCCAATCAAAATTGCCGTCATGGGCATGGGCGCCTTCGGGGCGTTGCACGCCCGAACCCTCAGCGCGCTTCCCGAAGCTTGCTTGGTGGCGCTCGGTAACCGCACTCGCTCGAAAGCTGAACAACTGGCGCGTGAACTCAGCGTCGCTCACGTCTTCAGCACGGTCGAGGAACTGATTGAGCGAAAAATCGCCGACGCGCTCGTCATCGCGACGAACACCGAAACGCATGTGCCCTATGCGAAAGCAGCGCTGGCCGCCGGAATGCACGTTCTCATTGAGAAACCGGTCGGCACTGACCTGGCCGATGTGGAAAGTTTGGAAGCAGCTTGCCGCAAGACCAATCGTGTCGCGATGGCGGGACACGTCTGTGTGTTTCATTCGTTGGTGGCTCCGCTCATCGAACGCGTGCAACGGGAAGGTTTCCGCTCGGCGCATTTAGTCCGGCATCGCCCGGCGGGGCTGGTGAAACTGTTTCCGGAGGAACATCCGATTACGTTGACGATGGTTCACGATCTTTACGTGGCCGCGCAGATGGCCGGCGGCGCGGAACCGGAAAGTTTCGCCGCCCTGGACGCGCTGAATTCCGACGGTAAAGCGGATCACACCTGGGCCACGTTGCGCTGGAGCGATGGCCGCGTGGTCACGTTTCACTCGCACTGGATTTTGCCGGACGGCTCGCCGGGTGATGGCTTTGACTGGCTGGAAGTGTTTGGCCAATCCTATCACACCCGGGTGGACACCAATCCGCAAAAGTGGACTTGGACCCAGGACAAAGTCACGTGGCCGGTCGCGCTCGAAATATCCATGACGCACGGTCGTCCGGCCGGAATGTTGGCCGAGGAACTGCGCTCGTTTCTTGCGGCGTGCCACGGTGCGCCGGTGCCGGCTGGTTGCAGGATCCCGGACGCCGTGCAGGTTCAACGTTGGATGGAGCAACTTCTGAAATCCGCGCAGTCAAAGCGCGTTGCCAAATCGTAGCACGGAAATCTTACACTCCCAAACGTGCATGAACAAACTTCTCATTAACACCCCGCTTCAGCAGGGTGATCGACGACAGGCCGAAGTAAGAAACTGTTTCAACAGTTTCGGCACATTGGGGGAAACCGTTGAAACGGTTCTCCCTGCCATCGAGACCGCTGACACCCCACTGAAGTGGGGTGTTAATGAGAGAGCCGTGCGCGGACATCAGATCGCGCGTGAAGTATCCAAGGTGCTGGCGACATCCGAAGCCATTGGACTGAACGCGATTCTATGTTGACCGCCAAAACTCGCGCACGGGTTTTTCCCGGCCTCGAAAAGCGGGTTTACTTGAACACCGCCGCCGAGGGCATTTCGCCAACGTGCGTGCATGAGGCGCTCGATGAATATTGGCGCGACAAGCTCCAAGGCGTGAAAGGCCGCGACGCACACTTTGCGCGGGTGGAGGAATGTCGCGAAATCGCCGCGCGCATGATTCATCTCCAGCCCGCCGAGGTTTCGTTCTGCTCCAGCAGCGCCGAAGCCTACAACCTGCTGGCCACCGCCCTGAATTTGCAGCCGCGGGACGAAGTGGTCATCAATGATCTGGATTTCCCGTCTGGCGCGACCCCGTGGCTTTTCGTCGCCGCCAAGGTGAAAGTCTGGAAGTCGCGCAACGGCGCGCTCCTCGTCGAGGACCTCGTGCCGTTGCTGAATGAACGAACCCGCCTCGCGCAAACTTCTCTGGTGAGCTTCGTCAACGGCCACCGCCTCGACTGGGCCGGGTTTCGACACGCAGTGCGAAGTCGCGCGCCGCGCGCGTTGATTTCGGTGGATGTCACGCAGGCTTTGGGCCGCGTGGTGCTGGATTGCCGTGATGCGGATTGCATGATTTCGACCACGCACAAGTGGGTGCTTAACCTCCACGGGAACTGTATCATCGGCATCCCCAAGAAGCGCGCCGAACAACTCACCACGCGAGCCGGTGGCTGGCTTCATTTGCTGAACGCGTTTGAAGCAGACCGTTTCCAACGCGTCGCGATCAAGAAAGGCGCGCCGAGTTTTTCAGTCGGCATGCCGAACTTCGCGGCGATTTATGCCTTGAACGCCTCGCTGCGTTACGTGGACGCGGTCGGGGTTGAGAAAATCGCTCGTCACGCCGACCCGCTGGTGCAGCAACTTCAGCAGGGTCTGCGCGATCTGGGCGTGACGCCGATGTCGCCGCCGCAACCCGCCGGTTCTGGCATCGTGGCATTTGTCCATCCGCAGAATGCCGCGATCCACGCCGCGTTGGAGCGTGCCAAGCTTCACGTCATGCACCACGCGGGCCGGCTGCGCATTTCGCTGCACGGTTACAACACTACTCAAGACGTGGAGCGATTTCTCAAGA
>CAYIOH010000300.1:0-5507 GCA_964364975.1 uncultured Bifidobacteriaceae bacterium | reverse complement strand
AGGCTGGTGAGTTTACAATTGGTGAAGCGCTCGTAGTGGCCGAGGTCGAGGTCGGTTTCCGCGCCGTCGTCGGTCACATAAACCTCGCCGTGCTGGAACGGGCTCATCGTGCCGGGATCAACGTTGAGGTACGGATCGAACTTTTGCAGCGCGACCTTGAGGCCCCGATTTTCGAGCAGCGTGCCGAGGGACGCCGCCGTCAGGCCCTTGCCGAGCGAGCTGACTACGCCGCCGGTGACGAAGATGAATTTCATTTCAATAAATTAACCACGAATGAACACGAATTGACACGAATTGGATTTCGCGGGTAGGGCGCGTCACTCCGTGCGCGCCGCTCGTGGAGCCGGGCAGCGGTGCCCACGGAGTGCCGCGCCCTACCAGTGCTGATTCGTGTTCATTCGTGTCCATTCGTGGTTTTCAAAATTGCTTCCACGCGCTTCACATCCTCCGGCACATCCACGCCTACGCTGTCGTAATCCACTTTTACGACGGCGATTTGAATACCGTTTTCGAGCGCGCGCAACTGTTCCAGTTTTTCCGCCTGCTCCAGCGGCGACACGGGAAATTTCACCAGCCGCAGCAGTGTCTCCCGCCGGTAACCGTAAATGCCGAGATGTTTCAAAAAAGGAAACGCCGCCAACTGTTCGCTCACCGAACGACTGGCGGCCTCGCGCAAATACGGAATCGTGCGCCGCGAGAAATATAAGGCCCGGCCCGCCGCGTTGACAACGACTTTTACGACGTTCGGGTTGTCGTATTCCGCCGGGTGCTTGATGGGTGTTGCGGCGGTGGACATTTCGCAATCCGCCAGAGCCTTGGCAACGACATCAATGACCCAAGGGTCAATCAGTGGTTCGTCGCCCTGGATGTTCACCACCGCATCGCACTGGCAGCCAGCGGCGACCTCCGCGATGCGATCCGACCCGCTTGGGTGGTCCGCGCGGGTCATTTCCACGCGGCAGAATTTCTTCGCCGCATCGGCGATGCGCGCGTCATCGGTGGCCACGATAACTTCGCTCAGCAACTTCGCCTTGCGGCATTGCTCAACGACGCGCTGGATGAGCGGCTGGCCCGCGATGAGCGCGAGCGGCTTGCCGGGGAAGCGCGTTGAGGCGTAGCGCGCGGGGATTACGCCGATGATTTTCATCGGCGCGAAGGTTACTCCACCGTCACGCTTTTGGCGAGATTTCTTGGTTTGTCCACGTCGCAGCCGCGCAGGACGGCGATGTGATAGGCCAGCAGTTGCAACGGCACCACGGTGAGCAACGGTTGCAGCCAGTCCAGCGTGCGCGGAATGTAAATCACGTCATCGGCTTTGCGCGCGACCTCCTTGTCGCCCGCCGTCGCCACGGCGATGATCGGACCTTTGCGCGCCTTGATTTCCTCGATGTTGCTCATGTTCTTGTCGAACATCGGATCGCGCGGGACGACGAAGACGCTGGGGAAGTCCGGCGAGATCAAAGCAATCGGCCCGTGCTTCATCTCCGCCGACGGGTAGCCTTCGGCGTGGATATAGGAAAGTTCCTTGAGCTTGAGCGCGCCTTCGAGGGCGATGGGGAAGTTGAATTGCCGCCCCATGTAAAGGAAGTCCGTGAAGCGATAATACTTCTTCGCGATGCGGAGGATGTGCGTCTCGCCGTCGAGAATCTTCTGAAGCTTGCGCGGAATGGTTTTCAACTCGCGCACCAGTCTGCGGCCTTGAGCAAGGGAGAGTGTTCCTCGCTGCCGGCCAAGCGCGAGGCCCAGCATGGTCAGCAAAAGCACCTGCATCTCAAAAGCCTTCGTGGACGCCACGCCGATTTCCGGCCCGGCGCGCATGTAAATGTCCGCATCCGACTCGCGGGCGAGGGTCGAGCCAACGACGTTGACGATGGCCAGCGTGCGAATGTGTTGGGCGCGCGCCCCGCGCACCGCTGCCAGCGTGTCCGCGGTTTCGCCCGATTGCGAAATGGCGACGACAAGCGTGTCTGCTTCGAGCGGGCGGTTGCGATAACGCATTTCGCTGGCGCACTCGACTTCAACCGGGACGCCCGCGAGGTTTTCGATCAAGTATTCTCCGACTAACGCAGCGTGCCAGCTTGTGCCACAGGCGACGAGCACGAGGCGCTGAATCTGCGCCAGCGCCTTGCGTTTCAGCGCCCGGCCCACGAACTCCACGGTCCCGTCACGAGGGCGCAAGGTGAGCTTGAGCAAGTCGGCCACGCGTTTCGGCTGCTCGTGGATTTCCTTGAGCATGTAGTGCGGGAAGCGGCCCATTTCGGCTTCTTCCGCCGACCAGTGAACCGTGCTGACGGCGCGTTTGATCGGTTTGCCGCGCGCGAATAGCTCAACCCGGTCACGCGTGAGCCGGACCACGTCGCCATCGTGGAGATAAACGACCTTGCGCGTGTGGCCGACGATGGGCGAAACGTCGCTGGCCAGAAATTGCTCTCCTTTCCCGAGGCCGACGACGAGCGGCGAGCCGCGCCGCGCGCCGATCAGTTGGTCCGGCAGGTCCGCGTGCAACACGGCGATGGCGTAAGTGCCTTCGGCTTCCTGCGTGGCGCGCTGCACGGCGTGCGTGAGCAACGCCGGCGTGGGGCGTTGGCCGCGCAGGCCGAGTCGGTCCAGATGATGACCGATGAGGTGCGCCAGCACTTCCGTGTCGGTTTGCGAACGGAAGCGGTGGCCACGCTCGCCGAGTTTCTGACGCAGCCCGGCGTAGTTCTCGATGATGCCGTTGTGAACAATGACGAGCCGGCCCGACTCGTCGAGATGCGGATGCGCGTTGGCGTCGCTGGGCAGGCCGTGCGTGGCCCAGCGCGTATGGCTGATGCCGACTGGGCCGGTCACGGGTTTCTTGCGCAACGTGTCGGCCAGCGCCGCGACGCGGCCCACGCATTTGCGCAATTGCAGGCCCGCGCCGCCCAGCGTGCAGATGCCCGCCGAATCGTAGCCGCGATATTCCAACCGCCGCAGCCCGTCCATCAACAACGGCGAGGCTTCTCGCTTTCCAACATATCCAACGATGCCGCACACAATTTCTGCCCTCACCCCGGCCCTCTCCCATCCGATGGGAGAGAGAGAATCGTTCTCAGTCTTGTTGCTTTTCTGCGTCCAAAATCCACGCCGCTGCCATTGTTAAATCGTCCACGACCATGGCGCGGGCGAGTTGTTTCGCGTTCAGACGTTCCTGCTCCGTGCCGTAGCCGGTGCGCACAAGGATGCTCCGCCGCACGCCAGCGTTCCAGCCGCATTCCAGGTCAATCAATTTGTCGCCGATCATGAAACTACGCGCGAGGTCCAGGCCGAACTCATCCCGCGCATCGAAAAGAAACTGCGGCGAAGGCTTGCGTCCGCGGCTGGGCTGCTCCGGCGCTTCGGGCGCGATGTAAACCTTCTGGAAGGTCACGCCGTGCCGTGCAAATTCCCGGGCGATGCAGGCGTTGACCTTCTCGACCTCCGCCAGCGTGAAGTAGCCCCGGCCCACTCCGGACTGGTTGGAGACGATGAACAATTGGAACGCGGCGTCCCGCAGCCGCTGCAATGCCACGGGCCCGCCAGAGATGAACACAACGTCCTCGACGCGATGGAGATAATTTTTCTCCTCAATGAGCACTCCGTCACGGTCGAGAAACACAGCATGATTCATGATATTGCGGTCCTGATTCTGTGATGGAACGGGAAGTGACGAAACAAAAAAGGAAGGGCGGCCGCAGCCGCCCTTCCTGAAACCATTGATGGATCAGGCGCTCACTTCCGCGTGATGCGGTAGAACTGCGCGGCCCCGGCAGTGGCTACCGTGGCCTGGAATTTGGTCGAGCTTGGATTGGTAATCGTCGCACTGGCCACGGCGTAGGTGCCCTTGACGGTCCCGGCGGAGAGCAGGTCAAACCCCGCCGCAGTATCGTTGGCGCCGGCATCGAAGAGGATGGTTACGGTGCCGCCCGAGACGCTGATCTTGGTGATGGTGATCGGCGCTAATGGCGGAAGCGTCGGGAAGGCGGTGCTTACGACCAGATTGCTGATCTGAAGACTGCCGATGCCGCCACTTTCGCGCAGACCGTAGGCGCCGATGGATGAAGTCACCAAGGCATCCGTCGCGATGATGTGAGAAAGGGACTCCGCGAGGGGGTTCACCCACAGCGTGGCTTCACCATTGTAGCTGTTGTAGCGGGTGACGACGAAGTAATCCGTGTTCACGCTGCAATCCAGGGGATAGTAGGTGCCGGCGTTGGCCTGGTTGGCAATACCGATGCGATAGCTGCCCGCCGCCGCGCCGTTGGTGTTCACAAACACCTTTGCCCGGAAGGTCGTGTTGGTATAGGTGTTCTTGAGGTGCGCGAAGTAATCGCCGGTGGCCAGGGTAATGTCGTGGACCTTCAGCGTGAAGCTGCTGTAAAACACCACGCCCGCGCTGGAAGGGTAATTGGTGAAAGCCGGGAAAGGCAGAGTGCTGGCGCTGTTCGTTAGTGGCGTGGCCACGTCCTCGGTGAGCGCTGCCGACAGGTAAGCCCAGCCGTTGGTGGACTGAACTTCATAAAACCCGCCCGAAACATTCCACCATGGGCTGCCGACGGCATCGGTGAGCGAGTTCGGAGAGAAGTTGAAACTGGTATAGGCAAATTGATCCTGTAGTAGGATGCCCAATGCCGGCGTCACCGTGAGGGTGAAAGTGCGGGTGGTGGTGGTGGTTCCATCGCTGAAGCTCAGGGTCACGGTGGTTCCGCCATTGGTATTGGCTTCCGGCACCAGGGTCAAGGTGCGGCTCGAACCGGTCCCGTTGATTGTGATGTTCGCACTCTGGAGGATGTTCGTGTTTGAAGAATTCGTAGCCGCAGTCAGCGTGTCGCCTTCGGCGTCGGTGATCGTGAACGCGATCGGCGGGATGGCTGCGTTAACCACCGCGATCTGGTTTGGGATGGCTGAAAGGATCGGGGCACCCACGGTCACAACGAACGATCTGGGTGAGGTGTTGGTCCCATCGCTCACGGTCAAGGTGATTCGCGTCGTGCCCTGCTGACCCGTCGCGGGGGTCACGGTGACGGTGCGATTGGTACCATCCCCATCGTTGATGACGATGCCGGACAGCGGCACCAAGGTGGTGTTGGTGGAGGCTTTCGCAACGGTCAAAATGGAGGGATTCGATTCCGCGTCGCCGACGGTGAATGGCAGCGCGCCGGTGTTGCCGTTTTGCGGGATGGACTGGTTGGGGATGGCGCTGATGGTGGGGTCGGTGTTTGCCCCGGCGACAGAGGAAAAGGACGTGGCCACGCGGAGGCCGTCAATGCGCATGATGCCTTCGCCGCTGGACTGGCGGAAGCCGTAGTATGCGGGATTTACCAGGCTCGGGCTCAATGTGGCAGTCACGCTGGTGCTAGTTTCGTCAGTTGGGTCAATCCAGAGCGTGGAGAGGCCGGTGGCCAACACGTACTTGACGACCACGGTGTAGGTCACATTGGTAGTCAGTTCAGTAGGGAACGGCACGCTTGAACCGATCGCGCTTGAGCTGTTCGCGATACCCAGGA
>CAYIOH010000299.1:0-5509 GCA_964364975.1 uncultured Bifidobacteriaceae bacterium | reverse complement strand
TATTATCTGGTGCATGTTGCGAAAGTCGCGCTGCCGCTCTACCCACAATTCGGCACCGAGCCGAACGGCTACTACATTCCGCCGCGCTGGGTTTCGCGCCCCTACCTGCGCCAGATGTTCGGTCCGGGTGTGGACGCCGCCATCGAGAGATACTCCAACCCCGACCGCGAACTCCTCGCCGTGCTCCAGCTTTTCGGCAAGGACATGCGCATCTGCCACCGCTACGAAATCAAACAAGGCCCGAAAGTTTTCGAGACCGAAATTCGCGGCAAGAAGTTCGAGCAATACAACGACACGATCATCGGCTACGCGAAGGACGGCACGAAGATCATCGAAACCACCGTGGAAGAACCCCTGCACGTGCGGGACGCCAAACATGCCAACTCCATTTGAACTGCTGAAAGATTCCCCGCGCCGTTCCGTCTTCGGGAACTACGCCGCCGAAGCCGACGGAGCGCCAGTCACTGACCTAGCGCGTCGGAGTGACGCCTCGAAACACTCCGAGCCGGTGCTCGGCGCTCCGCAATCTGCAATCCGCAATCTGCAGTCCGCAATTGATCAGGCCGTTGCTCGCTCTTTTGTCTATCGTTTCGTCGCCAAAGCGTTTGAAGACCCGACCTCGGAAAGCTGGGCCAACCTGACCGATCCAGCCTTGCAAAACACTTTTCGCGCGGCGGTGATCGCATTGGCCACCGGGCAATCCGCACTGCAAGGCGCTGCCGAGAAACTTCTGACCACGTTCACGCCCGATGGTCTCGAAGCGTTCAACGACTGCTATCTCGTCACTTTCGGCCACGCCGCGCGCGGCCCGTGTCCGATGAACGAGATCGAATACGGAAATCTCAAGGCCGATTCACTCTTCCAACCGCACCGCCTCGCCGACCTGAACGCGTTCTACCGCGCCTTCGGCCTCGAACTCGCGGATGACGCCGCCGAACGACCCGATCACATCTGCCTCGAACTGGAGTTCATGTCCGTGCTCGCGGCCAAAGAAGCTTATGCGTTAGAGCACCAACTCGACGCCGACCAGATCGCGCTGGGCCGCGACGCGCAGAAAAAGTTTTTGCGCGAGCACCTTGGCCACTGGTTGCCGGCCTTCACGCGCCGGTTGGAACGCGAAGCCGGCCCGGGCGCGCTGGCGGCGCTGGCGCAATTCACGCGCGATTTTGTGTTGAGCGAATGTGCTCGTCTGGCCGTCATGCCGGGCAGCGAAGACTTGTTACTCCGCCCAGTGGACGAGGCTGCCGACCGCATGTGCGTCTCGTGCGGCATCACGAACCTGCCGCCCGGCGCGCTGGCAACAGCCTGACGCCATGCAACTGCGCTACGATGAAGAGTTGGTGGAAGCCGCCGCGTTTCTCTGCGCCGGCGGCCGCCGCGCGGATGTTCCGCCGCTGCAAATCCGCCGCTTCAATCGCGAGCGTGAAAAGCCCTACGCCATCCTCGACCCCGACGAGCGCAACGCCGCGTTCTTCACCCTCCACCTCGAGTGGTTCCGCGAGTGGGGACTTGAACAGGTGCTGCTGAACCTGGTGGACGAATTTCCATTGCTTCGAAAATCGCTCGCCGTCTTGGCATTTCGCAAGGCACGTGGTCGCAACGAAGAAGGGGCGGAACTGTTCGTGAGCGCGGAGACCGGGCGCAACGCCGTGGTGGCACTGTGTCCCGAACGCTTCGCGCGCGACGAGGACCTCGTGCCGTTTCTGCGCCACGAGTTTATGCACTTGAACGACATGCTCGACGCGGCGTTTGGCTACTCGCCCCAACTGCATTCGGCCGGACAAAACCCCGCGCACCAGCGCCTCACACGTGAGCGCTACCGGTTGTTGTGGGACATCACGATTGATGGCCGTCTCACCCACGCGCAACGAGCCACCGTCGGCCGTCACGAGTCGCATCGCGCCGCATTTGATCGCGTGTTTGCTTTCTGGTCCGAAGCCCGGCGGGATGAGATTTTCGGCTCGCTCTGGAACGGAACCAACCCGCGCCACGGCGATTTGCTGGCCATCGCTTCCGACCCGCGCGAAGTCAAGACGGCTCAGAAACCGTTGCCTGGAGCACTGTGTCCGCTCTGCGATTTTTCCACATTCAACTGGGCGGACGCCGAAGCGTTGCCCGCGGAAATCGTGTCGCGCATCACGGCAGAGTTTCCGAACTGGCGGCCGGAACAGGGATTGTGCGGCCGCTGCCTCGAAACCTACGAGGCGCTGGCCAATGCCGACTTGCAGAGCGTCGGTTGAAGGAGGACAATTCCGCCATGATTCGCATCGAGCACCTTTTCATTTCTCCCGGCCACAACTTCTACGGCCACCACGATCAACCGCCGGGTGAACATCCCATTCTGGCGGTGGATCAGGTGGAATGCGTCGCCGGCCACGGCCTTCGCGGGGACCGATTCTTCGACTACAAGGATAGCTACAAAGGCCAGATCACGTTCTTCTCGATGGAGGTGTTCGAGGCGCTACGCCGTGAGTTGAACCTGCCGGAGGCGCTGCCGCAGGCCACGCGCCGCAACGCCTTTGTTCGCGGGGCTGACCTGAGTTCGCTCGTTGGCAAACAGTTCGAGGTTCAGGGCGTCCGCTTCGAGGGCACGGAAGAAAGCAAACCCTGCGACTGGATGGACCAGGCGCTTGGCCCCGGAGCGCGCGAGTGGTTGAAAGGTCGCGGCGGTCTGCGCGCACGCATCCTGACCGACGGCGTGCTGCGGCGCGAGACCTGACATGAATCTGAGCGCCGTCATCCTCGCTGGCGGCGAATCGCGCCGCATGGGCCGCGACAAGGCTTGGGTCGATCTGGACGGTAAACCGCTGATTGCCCATGCCATGGAAAAAGTCCATCGGTTGGGCGTTGAAGAAGTCTTCGTTTCCGGTCGTGCAGGCGAGGATTACTCTGCACTGAATTGTCCGGTGTTGCTTGATCTTGAACCGGGCTTTGGCCCGCTAGGTGGCATTGAGCGGGGGTTGCACGCAGCCAATTCGCCATTGCTGCTCGTTTTGGCCGTGGACCTGCCATACATGACGACCAAGTTCCTCAAAAAAGTGTTCTCGCGCTGCGACCGATTGACGGGCGTTGTACCGGAGATGAACCACGAGCTGGAGCCGCTGGCTGCGATTTACCCAAAGCGCTGCCATGCGCTCGCCTTCGAAGCCATAACCAAGTCCCGCCGCGCCACCCGCGACTTTGCCGCCGCCTGTCTCCATGAGCGCGCCGTGCGGATCGTCCCTGTTTTTGCCAAGGATGCCGTTTGCTTCGCCAACTGGAATTCCCCCACCGAACTCGCGGTAAAAGGCGGAGCTTGACGTAAATCAACACCAGGTTAACCCGCTTTGCTACACTTTGACCGTGACTGAACTATCCACTGCACAATCTGTCCTGCTGCTTGCCGCCATTGCAGTGGTGGCGTTCCTCTATTCCTCGGTCGGGCACGGTGGAGCGACCGGCTATTTGGCCGTGGCGGCATTGCTGGGGCTTGCCCCTGCCGTGGCGCGCCCGGGCGCACTGTGGATGAATTGCTTCGTGGCCAGCATTGCCTTCTGGCGATTTCAACGCGCGGGATTTTTCGACGGGAAAGTTTTCTGGCCGCTCGCGGCGGCATCCATCCCGTGCGCATGGCTGGGCAGCCGGCTGCATCTGGAAGGCGCGGCTTACGCGCTGGTGCTGGGCGGGGCGTTGCTGGCAGCAGGCTGGTTTCTCGGCTGGGGACGGCGCGAGCAGACGGACACTCCAACACGTCCACTCGCGTGGCCGCTGGCGGTGCTTGCCGGCGGCGGACTTGGCCTGCTCGCCGGACTCACAGGCATCGGTGGTGGGGTGTTCCTCACGCCGCTGTTGATCTTCCTGCACTGGACTCCGGCAAAAGTCGCGGGTGGAATTTCGGCGCTGTTCATCGTGGTGAATTCCGTCGCAGGTCTCGTCGGTCTCGGCGGCAAGGCGTTGGCCTGGCAACCCGTGTTCACCGGCGCGGTCGTGGTCGGCATTGTGGGTGCGCTGCTCGGCACGCACTTTGGCGTGAATCGCTGGCGCACGACCATCTTCCGCCGCGCGCTCGCCGTCGTCTTGTGGATCGCGGCGGGCAAACTCATACTCACCGGCAATTAATCATGCGCATTCTCTTTTTTGCCCATCTTAAGGATATCACGCGTTGCGCAGAGATGACCCTCACCAGCAGCGACGTGAACGCCGACGGCCTTTGGCAGAAACTCATTGAAGTGCATCCGAGTCTGGAACGCTTTCGCGGTTCGGTGCGATTGGCGAAGAACTCGGAATACGCCGGTCGCGACGCGCGCTTCACCGACGCTGACGAAGTGGCCTTGATTCCACCAGTGTCGGGCGGTTAAACGATGCGCATGGAAATTGAAATCCAACTCACAGACGCGCCCATTGCGGAGCAGCAACCTGCGCTGATGGCGCGGGTGGGCGCTGGCGCGTGGGTGGAATTTCGCGGCGTGGTGCGCGGTGAAGAATATGGCCAGGCCATCGCCGCCCTGGAATACGAAGCGTATTTACCAATGGCCGAGCGCGAGATGCGGCGGATCGTCGAGGAACTTTCCGCGCGCCATCCGTGCCTCGCGGCAAAAATCATTCATCGCATCGGCGTTGTGCCCGTCGGTGAAGCCGCCATCTACATCGGCGTCGCTGCGAAGCATCGCGCCGAGGCGTTCGCGCTGTTGACTGGCTTCATGGATCGCCTGAAACAGGACGTGCCGATCTGGAAACGCCGGGCGATTGCGGATGCGCCGAAGGTAGGGCGGGCAGTCCTCTGCCCGCCGTCCGACGGTGCGCACGGAGTGACGCGCCCTACCTCCGCCCAACCTGCTAGCGCCGACGAAGTTCTCGCGCTGCTGGGAAAGATTTGCCGCCCGCTGGAGACGGAGCGCGTGGCGTTGGCCGATGCTTCGGGCCGCGTGTTGCGCGAACCGGTTTGCGCGCCGGAAGACCAGCCAGCGTTCGACCGTTCGTCGGTGGACGGCTACGCGGTGCGGTTGGATGACGCGGCGACAAAGTTTCGCATCGTAGACGAAATCCGCGCCGGCGATTGGAAGCCACGCCAGCTCCAGCCCGGCGAGGCCGTGCGCATCGCCACCGGCGGCGCACTGCCCGGAGATGGCTTGCAGGTGGTGATGCGCGAGGACGCGGAGCGCAACGGCGATGCGGTCTCGATTGTCCGCCGCGATGACAATCGCAACATCCGCTTTCGCGGTGAAGACGCACGCGCCGGGCAAGTTTTAGTCGAGTCGGGAATGCGGCTTCAACCCGGCACGCTTGGCTTGCTCGCGAGCGTCGGCTGCGCGCAACCGATGGTCACGCGGCTGCCCCGCGTGCTGCACGTCGCCACCGGCAACGAGATTGTGCCGCCGGATCAGACGCCGCAGCGCGGACAAATCCGCGACTCGAACTCGACGCTGGTGTGGGCCTTCCTCCAACAGTGGAGCATTGAGCCGGTGCAACTGCGCGTGCCTGAAGACGGAGAAGGCCGGCGGCGAAGATGGAGGCGAGCTGCTCTTCGTGT
>CAYIOH010000298.1:0-5522 GCA_964364975.1 uncultured Bifidobacteriaceae bacterium | reverse complement strand
GCACAGCCAAAGCTAAAAGCTGTTTTCGCTGAGCGGCAACTTTTGGAGGTCAAGCTCAGCGCCCCCGGCTCGCAGATTATTTTTTCGTAAGCAGCCCAAAGTCAGCGTCATTCTAATTAAACCTATATGACTTCCGTTCAAACCAGCAGCACTCCAGCACAGAAGCTCATTCTAAAGGCCGAGCGCGAGGTCGCGTATGAGTCGCCCGACCATCTCAACCCGTGGGGAACCAGACGTGACAACAGCGTCAACCGTCGGTTCAATGACAAACTGTACAAACTGTTTCCGCAAGGGGCTTCATTGAAGATTCTGGATCTTGGATGTTCCGGCGGCGGATTCGTCAAAACTTGCCTCGACGATGGGTTCCTGGCCGTCGGCTTGGAAGGCAGCGATTACTCCAAGCGCTTTCGCCGCGCCGAGTGGCGGACGATCCCGGAATACTTGTTCACATGCGACGTTACGGGTGAATTTGAACTCCTGATCGAAATCAACGGGCAGTCCCGACCGCTTCAGTTTGACATCGTGACCTCTTGGGAAATGATGGAGCACATCGCGACGCCAGATCTGCCGCGTCTGGCGGCGAATGTAACGAAACATCTGACGCCCGACGGCCTCTGGATCATGAGCGTTTCGTCACGCCCCGACATAATCAATGGGGTGAATTTACACCAGACCGTTCAACCCAAGTCATGGTGGATTGCCAAATTCGCGGAGTTGGGGTTGGTGCATCGGGAAGAGTACGTGCGCTATTTTAACACCCAGTTTGTCCGGGGTCCGAAATACTTCGCCGACGGCAGCTTTCATCTGATCCTCAGCCGGAGTCAAAGCAACCTGCCGCCGATTCCCCACCAAGGGCTGCTGCGCTGGCTTTACGATCGCTGGCTTGGCTCGGTCCCGCAAAGATTTCTGGCGGGCGGCTTTTAGCGGCGCAGCGGGAGGGATGTGATATGATTACGCGCCCGGGCCAAATCCGAACGCCCCGCGCGCCGAAATTCTGAAACAACCATCTTGACGGGTCTTGAAATGCAGCTAGACTACTTCCGATTATGAGAACGTTTTTGCTCACAGCAAACCAGTACCTTCGGGAAGTGGTGGGCCATAGCGTTAGTCAAGCGATTCAAGAGGTGCGCCACCATTTCAAGTACGGCGACCGGCACTTCCCCCGCTCGTTTGGAATCGAAGTATCCGCGTTCTGCAACCGGGTGTGTTCTTACTGCCCCAACCACTTCACGCCGCGGGCCCCGGTGGACTTCATGTCCATGGAGATGTTCGACACCGTTTTGGAGCGGTTGCGTGAAATTGATTGGGTCGGTCCGGTCAGTTACCAGTTCCTCGGCGAGCCAATGCTGGATAAACGCCTGCCGGACTTGGTACGCCGGACCAAGGCGAAAGTCAAAGGCGCCCTGCCGCGCATTTACACCAATGCCGACTTCCTGACCGAGGATTTGCTCAAGGAATTCATTGACGCCGCCGTGTTCAACATCGTCGTCGTGCGTCACCCGCCCTTTTCGCACGAATGGGATGCGCGGGTGATTCCGTTGGTCCAGGACAAGCGATACAAGAAATACTTCACTTACAACGGGACGCTGAAAATCGGCAACCCCGATGAGTATCACAAGGTGGATAACGCGCAGCATTACATGCAAACCCATCCGTTCGGAGGTGGGAATGAGCAGCCGGACATCGTTTACACCTCCTGCCCGCACATCATGGGCTCGTATACCATCCTTCGGAACGGGGACGTGGTGCAGTGCTGCTTGTCCTGGGACCGGCAGCCGGTGATGGGCAATGTGGCCACGGAAACCCTGCTGGAGATTTGGAACAAGCCGATCTACAAGGAGATCCGGAACGACGTTATTTACAAGAAGGTCAAAACTCCGAAAATGGACAAATGCAAGGCGTGTTTCGGTATGAAAACTCCAACGCTCGACAAGGACAGCGCCATGTTGAAGATGAATCCAACCTTCTGGGACAAAGGGACCATCAACAAAGGGTTGGGCCAGCTTGCGAGCCCGCCTGCGGGCCAGGCCGTGGCTGACCCCGCCGACGCGCTCGTCCATTCCTGATCGTCCGCGCGGGGAACTTTCATCGAAAACCAATAGCGGTTTTCGCCGAGCGCCAACTGCTGAGCGTCCAAGCTGACCGACCGGTCGGCTCTATCACGCGCTCACTTCGCGTATTGCGCGTAGTTGTTCTTGTTGATCACCACCGGCGTCGGAATCGGCACGATGAATTCGCCGCCACCCATGATGTAGTCGCGTTTCTTCGGCAGGAACTCCTTCAAGAAATTCCACGCCAGCAGCAGATACGCGTCCGGCGGCGCGGTCTTCGTTTCGTCCACGATGGACAGCCGGCAGCCGGGAATGTATTTGCCGATCTTGAGCGGGTTGACTTCCACCGCACATTCACAGAGGTCGGTCGTGATGTGGAACGAGTTGAGCAGCGTGGCGCCCTTGGCCGGCGCGCCGAACGCGTGGACCTTTTTCCCTTTGGCGGCGTAGTCGCGCAGGATGGCCATGAGGTC
This sequence comes from uncultured Bifidobacteriaceae bacterium, assembly GCA_964364975.1. Lineage (GTDB taxonomy): Bacteria > Verrucomicrobiota > Verrucomicrobiia > Limisphaerales > JADLHS01 > JALOTT01. The sequence goes on along the minus strand of CAYIOH010000298.1, from coordinate 2,998 downwards.
GCGCTCGATTTCCCGGACGCGCCCGGCGAATTTCCGATACGTCTCGATGCTGCCGCAACCCAGCCGTTCCTCCTCCGCGCGCATCGCCGGAACAGACGGGTCAATGGCCCGCGAACCTTTCGGCGCGACGAGCAATTCCATCGAGCCGCCATGGATCGTCATCATGTCCGCGTGGAAAATTTCCAGCCCGTATTGCGAGAACAGCCGATCGAGCGACCTCACCGTCCAGTAGGTCAGGTGCTCGTGATAAACCTGGTCGAACTGCGTGAACCGCAGCATCGCCGTCAGCGAGATGGCCTGCACGCAAAACACGCCGCCGTCGCGGATCAATTCCGCGATGCCCTCGGTAACGCTGTGCAATTCTTCGAGGTGGAAGAAAACGCCCGCCGCGGTGACGAGTTTCGCGCGGCCTTTCGTGGCGATGATTTCGCGCGCCACGTCGGTGTTGAAAAACCGCGCCCACGTTTCGATGCCATGTTTGTTGGCCATCTCGGCGAGATTGCGGGCGCCATCCACGCCGAGGGTACGCAGGCCGTATTTTTTATAGCAGGCCAGCCACGTGCCGTCGTTGCTGCCGATGTCCACGACCAGATCGTCCGCCTTCAAGCCGAGCCGTGCGACAAGCCGGTCGGTGCTGTTCTCGAAATGCGTGCGCAGCGTTTGCGTCGTGCCGGAGACGTAGAGGTATTCGCCGAACATCGTCTCCTTGGGCACGGTGTAATTGATCTGCACCGCAGTGCAGTCGTGGCAAAAGCAGACTTGCAACGGATAATATGGCTCGCGCCGCGACAAATCTTCCGGCCGGAGCAGGCTGTCGCAATGGGGCTGGTCGCCCAAGTCGAGGAACATTTCCAAACGGTCGCTGTGACAAACTCGGCAGGGCATAAATCAGGTTCTGGGAGCGCGGCGTTCACGCCGCTTCAACGTTTGAAACGATCGATGTGTCCAGTGTGAGTCTGAGGCAGCCGACCATTCATCGCCTGAAGCGGCGTGAACGCCGCGGTCCGACTGCTTCGCAACTGCATCGTTCCGGTTTTGTCTTGGAAATTCTACCATGGACTTGAAATCAGTGCGGCGGCAACGGCGGGAGGCTTTGGTAATAGCGGATGGTTTCGGCCAGAGCTTTGCGGATGTCGGTGAATTCAAAATTAAACAATCGCTTGATCTTGCCGGGGTTGAAAACCTTCTTTGGCACGCCGGACCATTTGGTGGTGTCGTAAATGATTTTGGCCGGGTCGTAGCCGACGACCTCGCAAATCATGCCGGCGTATTCGCGGATGGTGTAGCCGATGCCGCTGCCGAGGTTGAGCAGATCGTTCGGGCAATGTTCCGTGGCCAGATGGATGAGTTTCACCGCGTCGTCAATGTAGATGAGTTCGCGGACTTGCTGGCCGTTGCCCCAGAGTGCGACCGGCACGCCCTGGGTTTTGCCGGCGATGATTTTCTTGATGAGGTCGAAAATGAAATGCGAATCCTCGCGGTCAAATTTCGGGCCGAAGAGCGTCGAGGGAATCAGGTGACGGAAGGACATGCCGAATTGGTGGTTCAACGCGAGCAGGCCGGTGTAAAGCATCCGCTTGGTCATCGCGTAGGTGAAAAGGTCGCGATCCGGCTCGCCGACCATGTAGTTTTCCTCGCGCAAGTCCAGTTCCGGCGGATAGGCGCAGCCCGTGCCCATCGCGATCATCACGGCCTGCGGTTGTAGCTCGCGCCAGAACCAGAGGACGTTGGTGTTGATCTGCTGGTTGATGATCCATTGCTCGCCTTTGTGGTAGAGGCAGAAATCGCCGGCCTTCGTCCACGCCGCCAGGTGATAGATACGATCGAACTTGGTGGCTTTGAACTGAAGCAGATTGTGCTTCTCGGTGAGGTTGCAGTTGCGGGAATTGATGATCGTCACCTCCGCGCCTTGCCGCTGCAAATCCGGCACGAGGTGTCGGCCTAGAAATCCCGTCCCGCCTGTGACTAAAATATTCATTTGAAATATTCCGCCAGGCCGATGGCTCGCCTCTCGTGATGCGAGCGCCACGCGGCGTCCATGACGCCGCTTTGCTTCAGAGCCTGCCCCTCAAAGTCTCGTTCGCGTTTGCCGCTGCTGATTTCATTCGCGAAGTCGTCAATCATCAAACGAAACTGGTCCGCTGGCGGTACGGTGATTCGCTCGCTGCCGGTTTTCGTTTCCACCACGACCACGCTGGGCGCGTCCGGTAGCACCGAGTAGGCACGCTCCAGTTCGATCCGCCCTTCCGTGCCGATGATCGAATAGCGCGCCCGGTATTGCAGGCCAAAGCCCGCTACGCATTGCGCGACTTCATTGCCCGCGAAAAATATCGTAACCGCTACGGTGTCGTCCACGCCAGTTATACCGTCGAAGTGCAACTGTCCGGAAACCGAAACTGGCGTGGATGGCACGATCATCAAAGCCGCCGCGATCGGATACCCGCCGCCGTCGTAAAAAACCCCGCCGCCCAGCTTGGAATCGAGGCGGAAATCTCCCACCGGCGGTCTTGGGTAGGTAAGTTCGCCGTGAAAAACTCGCGGCGCGCCGATGCGGCCTTCGGCAATGAGTTTACGGACGAGCGCGTGTTGCGGGTGATGGCGGAAACCGAAACCTTCCATGAATCGCAACTTCTTCGCTGCGCAGAGTTGCAGCACTTCGCGCGCGGCAGCGTGGCTCCGGAACGAGGACTTCTCACAGAGGATATGTTTGCCGTGTTGCGCCGCCTGCCACGCCCATTGTTCGTGCAATGCAATCGGCGTGGAAATATAAACCGCGTCCACCTCCGCGTCGGCGAGCACGGCTTCATTCGTGCCGGATTTCGCGCAGCCAAATTCGAGGGCGAACTTTTCCGCCTTGGCGGGATCGCGGCTGCCAACACGTTCCAATCGCGCGACGGTAGAGGATTTCAAAGCAGGCACAAAACGGCGGCGGGCAATGCTGGAGCAGGCGATGAGGCCGAGCCGGACCATGTTATTGGACGTGCTGGCTCGTCTTGTT
>CAYIOH010000297.1:0-5564 GCA_964364975.1 uncultured Bifidobacteriaceae bacterium | reverse complement strand
GCCGATTGAGCGGATGCTGGAGATTTCGGCCAAGCCGCTGGAGAATGCCGGTTAATACTCCGGCTCCTCCAGAACGTGGCTCGACGATATAATGCACGACGGATTCTTGTAGAGTTGATTCACGGTATAGGAGCTGTAAAAAGTTCCGCTAGTGCCAGCTAGAGGACAAACAGGGCCACCATTCTTCATGTAGGGGGCTATCTCATTCAGTGCCGGCGTAAAGTAGGTTCCATTCGCTTTGGTTTCGTGTGACCAAATTTCCTTGGCGAATCGAATCACGGCCAGATTATTGATGCAGCCTGCGAGCGGAGGAACATAATCGGTCGTCCGATAAAAACTCTGCGGCGAGGATTGAGGAACAGAAAAAACGTTCTGGTTGTTGTAAACGAGGCCGTTTCGTTGTCGGACCGAGCCGGTGTCGTGGTAAATGAATTCCATCGGGAAACTCTTTTCTTCGGACCAATCGACCAAATTGGTGGACGATTGAATCCGATACAGCCTGCCAAGTTCTCCGAGAATGCTGAAATCAAATTGTCCATTGGAGTTGCCGATTGACGTCAACTGCGGAGACGCCGTCGCTTCGGTCACATTCAAAATGGCGGTGTCACTAATTGTTCCGCTGACAGCGTTGGAAACCATAACTGAATAGCCGCCGGCTTGATTGGTGGTCAGATTGTCTATACTTAGAATCGGCAAAGTCTCGCCGGGTATATCAACTCCATTGGAGCGCCATTGATAAGAAAACGGTGGGGATGACGGAGGATTGCCGGCTGCCACGACTCCAAAAAAGACGCTTCCGTTTGTAGAAACCGTCCGGCTGAACGGTTGAATTACAATGATCGGTGCGTTTGTTTCGGTAATTTTCAGGGTGAAATCGCCGTAGTTTGTCCCGGTGGCGCGCAACTGGTAGATTGTGCCCGCGGTTGCAGAAAATGTAAAAAACGGATGGCGTCCAATATCAAGACTGATGCCACCGACCAAGTTGAACCCTGACGACCAATTTGTTCCTGTCCAGGCTTCAACGGCGCCCAACTTGAACGTGTTCGTAGAAGAGTTCAGCACCTCAAATGTTACCGGTCCCGAGAAACTGGCTGCCCAAGACCACCAAACGGATGCATTCTGTATCTGTGCATAGTAACCATAAGGCCAGCTAGAACCAATCGATGTTGCTGTCGGCTCGCCGACCTGGACCGTCGCGTTTTGGAGCGTTCCGGTAAACGTGACCGGGCTTCCCGTTAGAGTGATTCGATTTTCAAAGTCGTCATTCGAAGGTTGCGATTGCGCTAAGAAGCATGCCCCACCAAAAAGAAGCACTCCAAAAAGAATTCGCAATGCCCGTCGTTTCATTCCGGAAGTCTAGTAGATAACCGCGGCGTTGTCTAATGCCGAACTGTGTCCGCCTTCCACTCCGCAAACGCCGTCAGCGCTTCCTTGCGGAGCAGTTGCTTCATTGGAGTTTTGCGCTGGGATATTGGCAGCGTGACTTCGCGGTAGATGAAGTCGTCGTCGAAATCAATTTTCGCTGCGTCCCGGCGCGGGTCAAAGAGCTTGCCCGGCTGACTTTTCCGGCGCACAGTTAAGTCATGCTTGCGGATGAACAACCCAGCCTGGAACAGTTGGCCATCTATCGGCGCATGACGCCGGAGCGTCGCCTGGCACTGGCTGAGGGGCTTTGCTGGACCGCGCGGAGAATGAAGGCAGCCTGGCTGCGGACCCAACACGCGGATTGGACGGACGCGCAAGTGATGAAGGAAGTGGCGCGGATTTTTTCCCATGCCCGAACCTGAACTTTCTCTCCTGTTTGTGCGTCCGCTCAACCGGCTGGGGACGCGATACATTGTCAGCGGCGGCATTGCTGCGATTCTCTATGGCGAACCGCGCCTGACCAATGATGTGGACCTCGTGGTGTTTCTTCGGGTCGAGGACATCCGCCGTTTGCAGGAGGTTTTCCCCTCACCGGAATTCTACGTTCCGCCGGCGGACGTGATTGCCGTCGAGATCGCCCGACCGCAGAAAGGACAATTCAACGTGATTCACGCGGACACCGGTTTCAAAGCGGATTTCTACACGGCGGGCCGGGACGAGTTGAACGCCTGGGGGTTTCGCAACGCCCGGCGCATCGAGTATCGCGGCGAACCGATTGTGCTCGCTCCGCCCGAATACGTCATCGTCCGCAAGCTGGAGTATTACCGCGAGGGCGGGTCGGACAAACATCTGCGCGACATCCGCTCGATGCTCGCGGTTTCCGGCGACCAGATCAACCGGGTGGAATTGGACGAGTGGATTCGCGGACGCGGGTTGGAGGCGGAGTGGAAAAAAGTTGGCCAGTGAGGTGCGCGCGGATCAAGCTCGTCAATACCGCGTCTTGTCCGCTTTCTTTTCCCAGTCAGCAAAAGCCATCAACGCTTCCTTCCGCAGCAGTTGCTTCATCGGAATTCTCCGGCGCGCGATGGGCCGCGCGACTTCGCGGTAGAGGAAGTCGTCGTCGAAATCAATTTTCGCTGCGTCCTTGCGGGTGTTGCCGTAATAGACGCGTTTGAGCCGCGCCCAGTAAATAGCCGAGAGGCACATCGGACACGGCTCGCAACTGGTGTAGAGTTCGCAATCGTCGAGCTGGAAGGTTTTCAGCCGCCGACAGGCTTCGCGGATGGCGGTGACCTCGGCGTGCGCCGTGGGGTCGTTGGTCGAGGTCACGCGATTCCAGCCGCGCCCGACGATTTGGCCGCTCCGCACCACCACCGCGCCGAAGGGGCCGCCGTGATTGCCCCGCATCTTCGCAATGGAGATGCGAATGGCTTCGCGCATGAATTTCGGATTCATCGGGAATTATTTAACCACGGTAGACACGGATGAACACGAATAAAGGAAAGAGACAGACGCGAATTGCACGAATTTGCGCGAATTCAAAACCGAACAAATCAATTCGCGAAATTCGCGTCTCTAAATCCGTGTCCATCCATTGTTTCAATTCTTCACGCAAGAAGATCTCCGGCATTTTGCGCTTTGGACAAGAACTTTCCGGCCTTCAGCACGCTGGTGACGCGGCCTTGCGACCATTTGCGCCACCGGTAAATCGTTGCGAACGCAAAGTCTGGCGCCGCGCCGCCTTGACCGCCGACGATTTCTGCGCGGCGCACGTTGTCGTGCATCCAGGCGGGAACAGAAACGTGGTAGGGATTTCGTTTTACTTCGCCGACATGGAAGGTCAGGGCGCTGATCAAGTCGCCCAGGTCTGCAGCGCTGATTTCGGCCATGAGGTTCGGCGTGGACATCGGCGCCCAATACTCGGTTTCAACCAGGTAACACTCGAACTCAATCGGCATTTTTCTGAGCGCATCCATCACAAGATGATGCGTGCCAATGTGCGCGCTATTCCAATCTTGCTCGTGCGGGAAGAGAATCACCTTCGGTTGATTATTCGCCAAAATGTCCGCGATGACATTGACGCACGCGGCCCAATGGGCCGGTTCCTGTTCGCGCGTTTTGGGGGTGATTTTCTCCAAACCAGCCGCACCGGTCGCCACGAGGCCGAAGCCCAGATAGCGGCACGCGTCCTCCAACTCGGCGAGCCGCCCGGACTGTCGCGCCTTGTTGGTGCCCAGGGTTACCGCCACGTTGAGAACGATCATGCGCACCTCGCGCATCAATCGCAAAGCCAGTCCGCCGATGATGCACTCGTCGTCGGGGTGCGGCGAAAAAATCAGCACGCGCGGCGCATCGAAGGCGAGGTCGGGTCGCGGCGCGGGCGGAAGGCCGCCGAGCGGAAGTTTTTTGGCGTCTTTGATGAGCCGTTCGTAATCGGCGATGAATTTTGTGTAGGGGTTCATTGGCAAAGTGGATTAACGGATTTTCGGTAGGCTCGCCGCGGCGATGGCCTGGCCGTGGCGTTTCATTTTTTCGTCCGGCAGGTGAAGTTCAATCTTGCCGGCCAACTCGGGAAATTCCGTTGTTAGAAGCTGCCGCGCGCCCGCCACTATCAAATCGCCGCCTTTGCCGCTGGTGACGCGGCCGAGGATGAGCAAATTCTGCAGTGGGTAAAAGTCCGCGAAGTGCGCGATCTGGTAGCCGAGATAGACGCCGATGGTTTCGTAAATCTTCCGCGCGCGCGGGTCATCGTTGGCCATGAGCGATTGCACGAGCTTGAGTTTCTCCGGCAGCGGCATGTCCTTGGGCGCTTCGATGTCCGCAGCGGGCATGAGCCGGGCCACGGCTTGTTGCGAGAAATATTGCGCGCCTACTCCGTAATCGCGGCTCCATTCGTCGCGGACGGCGTTGGGGTTGTAGTCCACGGGCACGAACGCCAGTTCGTTGATCCATGACGTGATGTTGCCCTCGCCGTTCACCCAACCGCCCGCCGTGCTGGTGCCAAACGCGATACCGAGCACGGCATTTTTCCCCAGCGCCATTGAACCAGCCAGCGCGGTGACTTCGCCGTCGTTCACAACTTCAAACGGCACATTGTTCCAGGCTTTTTTCACGTCGAGGAACAAATCCTTCACGCGCTGGTCGAACAAATCCGCCGGCACTCCGCGAAAAAGCGAGGCGACCTTGACACGGTTGCCGACGTAAATTCCCGCCGCGCTGCCGCCGATGGCATCCACGCGGGGCAAATGCGCCGCCGCCTTCTTCAGCGAATCCATGATGCCGTCGAAATGGTATTGCGGGTCGGGATGGAAATACGGATCCCAAACTGTTTCGTCGCTGAAAACGACTTCGCCGTCCACGACCGCCGCGGCTTTGCGGTCACTGCCGCCGAGATCAAAGCCGATACGGCAACCGTCGAGGTGGCGGCCCAGCGGTTTGCTCTGCGCGCGCGGGGGCGGGATGTCCTTCGTGTTCACGATTTCGAGCGGGTGGTCGAACATTTTTTCGCCGACCAGATTCGAATCGAATTTGCCGGTGGCCGTCTCGCGGTAATGTGCGGCCAGCTTCGTCGCCAGCGCCGCCGGGCCATCAAAATAAATCCGCCAGCCGCCGCGCGACCAGAGCAGGAATTTCAGGATGCGTTCAAGGTAGGTGAAATTGCCTGTTGCTCGCGGGTCGTCTTCTGAAAAAATCTCCGTGTTGAAGTGGTAAACCGATCCGTCTGTTTGCTCCAGCGCGATTCGGACCGGCAAAGTTTTGCGGGAATTTCCTGCCTTGTCGCGAAACGCACGATTGGCCAGCACCGCCGGACGGAATTGTGGATCCAGAACCGGCGATACCGGAGGAACAACCAATTGAAGCCCGGAATTGTCAGTCACAGCGCGAACGTTTTAAGGCAGGGTTGCCGTCGCTTCAAGTCTTTCAATTTTTCCTGCCCCGTCCCCCGCCGAATAGCAACCGCAGGCTGTTCATAACCACGATTACCGTGCTGCCCTCGTGGCCGACCACACCGATGGGCAGCGGAATCTTCCCGATCAGCGCGAACACCACCAGCACCGCCACGGTGCCCATCGAGATTACCAGGTTTTGCCGGATGACGCGCCGGGCGCGCTGGCTGAGCCGGAACGCGGCAAGAAAGTTCTCCAACCGATCGTGCATCAAGACCACGTCGGCCTGTTCGAGCGCGGCGTCTGAGCCGC
>CAYIOH010000296.1:0-5577 GCA_964364975.1 uncultured Bifidobacteriaceae bacterium | reverse complement strand
TGAACCCAATCATCTGCGTGATCTGGTGCAGCAAGGCGGCGATGAATTTCATTCCGGAAATCCCGTTCGCAGTTTACGCCGTGGCTTTCGCGACACTGTTCACGGTGATGAACCTGCGCGGCATCGAAGCCAGCTCCCGCACCAACGGCATCATCGCCGCTGGTTTGGGGGTGGTGATCGTACTCTTCCTCGGCGCAGCGGTGCGCTACCTGTGGCTGCAACCCCCCACGGGCCTCGCCGGCTGGACGCAACCGTTCTACGATCCGAAGACGTTTTCGTTTTCCGTCGTCTCCGGCGGTGCGGCGCTGGCAGTGCTGACTTACATCGGCTTCGACGGCATCTCCACGTTGTCGGAGGAAGTCCACAATCCGCGGCGCAATATCCTGTTGGCGACGGTGCTGGTCTGTCTCATCACCGGCGTGCTGGCGTCCATCCAGGTCTATTCCGCGCAACTGGTCTGGCCGGAAACCAAGTTCCCGGACACGGACACGGCGTTTTGTTACGTCGCTGGAAAGGCTGGAGGTCAATGGCTCTTCCACACCGTGAACATCGCGCTGCTGATCGCCACCATCGGCTCCGGTTCGGGCGCACACCTTGGCGCCGGGCGGTTGCTTTACGGCATGGGGCGCGACAACGCCATCCCGAAAGGCTTTTTCGCCGCCATCAATCCGCGCACGCGCATCCCGAGCAATAACATCATCCTCGTGGGTGTCGTTGCGCTCATCGGCGCATTCACGCTCAGTTATCCGCTCGGCGCGGAGTTGCTGAATTTTGGCGCACTGATCGCTTTCATGGGCGTCAATGCGTCGTCGTTCGTGCGCTACTATCTGCGTGGCGAGCGCAAGACGTTTTGGAATTGCGTGCCGCCGCTGCTCGGCTTCATCGTGTGCCTCTACCTTTGGGCGAGCCTCGGATGGAAAGCCAAAATCGCCGGGTTCTGCTGGCTCGCAGCCGGAGTGCTCTATGGCGCGTGGCGCACGTCGTTCTTCACGAAGCCGCTTCAGTTTGCCCCCATTGAACAGGACGACGGCGAGAAAAGTCCAATGGCGCAGAATTCCGAAACCCGAAACCCGAAACCCGAATGAAATCCGAAATCCGAAATCCGAAGACCATGCAACGCCTGGTGTTGGCTTGCGTGGCATTAACGCTGGCGGTTTCCGCCGCCGCCTGGGAGCCCGTGCGACTCACTGCTTACCCGCAAAAAGTCCGCACCTTTTACAAATTGACCGACGACGCCGTGCCCGCTGGCCTGCGCTCGAACGCGCTTCTATTACCCGCGGGCGGCTTCACCGCCACGGCCCGCGCTACCGACGGCGCGCTCTGGCAGGGGACGGCGCAGGGCCTTTGGCGCGTGGACCCCGCAGCCCCGGAGCGCGATCGCCGCCAGTACTTCGCCGGCCAGCGCTATCTGCCGGATGATCAGGTCGTGCAACTCCTGCCGGACGAACGCGGTGGAATTTGGGCACGCACCCGCACCGGTGTTTCGCACATCGAGTTGCGCCCGATGACCCTTGCCCAAAAGGCGGAGCATTTCGAACAACGCATCCGCGCTCGCCACGATCGCTACGGTCTCGTGGCGGATTCCGCCCTGAAGGTCGCGGGCGATCTCTCCAGCAATCAGATGCACGACAACGACAACGACGGGCTTTGGACGGCAATGTACGCGGCGGGCGAATGCTTCCGTTACGCGGTGACGAAATCACCGGAGGCGCTGGCCAACGCTCGCAAATCCGTCGAGGCCGTTCTATTCCTCGAAGAAGTCGCGGGCCGGCGCGGCTTTCCGGCGCGCTCGTACATCCGCAAGGGCGATCCGATGCCCAGAGGCGGCGAGTGGCATTGGACCAAGGACGGCCAGTATTACTGGAAAGCCGACACCAGTTCGGACGAAATTGTCGGCCACTTTTTCATCTTCAGCATTGCCTGCGATTTGCTGCCGGACGAGCCGCTGAGACGCCGCATCGCCGAAACCTGCCAGCGGGTCATGGACCACATTATTGACCACGGCTACTACCTGGTTGACCTCGACGGCAAGCCCACGCGCTGGGGATTCTGGGCGCCGGAGGCGTTGCTGCGGGAGCCGGAGGAGCGGGCGCTGAACAGTCTTCAGCTTCTCAGCTTCCTGAAAACCACCGCGCACATCACCGGGCAGGCGCGCTACGAGAAGGAATACAGGAAGGTCGCGTGGGACTTGAAATACGCGGACTGGATCACGCGCCTGAACGAGTTCCGGCAGGAAATGAATTACTCCGATGAAGAGCTGGCGATGCTGCCGTACTACTGCGTTTTCCAGTACGAAAAGGACCCGGCGATGCTGAAGGCATTGCGCAAAGGCGTGGACGCGTGGTGGAAGAACATCCGGCGCGAGGCCAATCCGCTCTGGACCTTTATTTACCTCACCGGCCAGCCCGAAGCGCAGGTGGATTTGTCCGCCGCCGTGTGGACGTTGTACCGGATGCCGATGGACACCATCGAATGGACCGTGAAGAACTCGCATCGCCGGGATATCGTGTGGGCCACGGGGGTGGACCGTTTCAACCACCGGGAAGCGCTGACGTTGCTCCCACCGGACGAGCGGCCGACGATGAAGTGGAACGGCAACCCCTTCGTCGTGGACGGCGGTGGCGGCGGGCATGGCGAAGACGACGGCGCGGCTTTCCTGCTGCCGTATTGGATGGGGCGGTATCACAAGTTCATCACTGGTGAATAACGCGAACAACGAGGTGCCGCCGACAAACCAGCCGTGGAAGCGCACCCGGAGCATGTACCGCGATTTGAAAGCAGCCATTCTGAACTCCACCCCGAAACTGATCGCAAACAAATTCTCGCTGCATGAGCCTTGCGCCAATGTCCTCCGTGAGGTGCTGGCGCAACGGTTGCCGGCCGCGAGGTAATACGAAAGGACAACCTGTGAAGAGCATTCATCACCCATTGATTCTCGGCATCACCCTGTTCGCCACCGCGGCGGACGCTCACGTGCAAGTGCTGGTGCCCGTGGGCAGCGCCGGCGACGCCCAGCCGGGCGCCGTGTGCGAGCTTGATCTGCGCTTCGTCCAACATGCCGCGCAGAGTGGCCCGGCCCTGCCCATGGGGCAGTCGCTGCAATTCGGCGTGGTGGTGAACAACAAAAAGACCAGTTTGATGGAACTCCTGAAACCGAAACAAGTGGGCGGTCAACCGGCCTTCACCGCAAGGTACACCCTGAAGGAAGTCGGAGCGCACGTGTTCTACCTGCAACCTGCACCTTATTGGGATGCCGACGAACAAGCCATGGTGACGCACTATGCCAAGGTGATCGTCAACTCAGTCGCGGCGAAGCTTCCCACCGAATCCCAGATGGGTTGGGAAAACTGGGAAGGCTGGGACACGCTCGTCGGTTTGCCCGTCGAAATCGAACCGCGGGTGCAATGCACCTCGCTTTGGACGGGCAGCGCTTTCACGGGTATCGTGCGCGTGAAGGGCAAGCCGTCGCCGAACTGCCGCGTGGAGGTCGAGTATCTCAACGACAACGGCACGGTAAAGATGCCGGACAATTCGTATCTCGCGCACATCCTCAAGACCAACGACAAGGGCGAATTCACTTTCGTGGCTGTCCGTGCGGGTTGGTGGGCGCTCACCGCCATTCCCGAAACCAAGGAAACCGCCCGTAGCCCCGACGGCAAGAAAGTTGAAGCCGAACTCGGCGGCGTGCTGTGGATTCGCTGCGTGGACATGAAATAGGGGATTGGCCTTCGAGTCTGGTTTTGCGGTATCACGAAAAGCCCGAGGCACGATGGCTCCTCATACGGCCTCGCGGAATCGGCGCCATCAAATCTTGATCAAGATTTTGCGGCGATACAGGTAATAGGCGAGAATTGTCGCTCAGACGATGCGATGCAGCACTAGGTCATCGCATCAAGTGTTTGAGGCCCTGCGCGGCGATAAACAAACCAATCAAAGTCATGAGCGTGCAACTGGCATACGGTAATTTGCGGGCGAACTCGCCAAAGCCCTTGAAATGCTTGCTGGCGTGCCGCACGGAAAGGGCCGCGACCGAACCAACGGTGACGAGTGTAATCGCCAGCCCAAAACTGAATGCCAGCACCAAGGCAAAGCCCAAAGTGAACCGTTTGAGTTGGAGACAAATCAACAAGACGGCAAAAGCCGAGGGACAAGGAAGCAATCCGCCGGTTAACCCAAACATGATGAGTTGGCCGGTCGTCACTTGCTGATTGGCGAAGCGCTTCTGCAATTCGCCGGCGTGTTCCCGCTCATGCTCATCCTCAAATTCGGCTGAATCGTTGGCCAGGGAATGGTGATGGTGATCTTCGACAAACCTGGCGTAGTAAGTGATACCAGACCGTTTGACGGCCACCCGGAACTCGTGCGGTTCGGGAACGTCGGAAGTGGATTCGAGGCAATCCTGCTGCGAGATAAATTCAAACAGTTGCTTGCTGCCGTCGGGTCGCGTCGTCTCCAAATGAATCGTGTCCGCAGCGGGCGGCATGAGCATTTGATTCTTCTGGTCGAAAAAATAGAGCCGGAAACGCGGCGATGCGCCGGTTTCGAAAACACTGATTTCCATCTGTTCGTTTGCGCCGGTATGCAGCAACGGCCCGCCGTGAGTTCCGCGCGGCCCGTGGTTCTCGTCTTGGGTGTGATGATGGTCCGCGGCAGCCCGTTGCGTCCGGCGAGTGCGGGCGAACATCCACGCCGCCATGCCGATCACAATCACGCCGGTGGCCACCTGGAAATATGGTTCGGTGGTTTCAACATCGAACCGCCCGGAATAGTGCAGGCCGACGAAGGCCAGCACCCAAATGATGGCCGTATGCGAAACGGTCGCTGACACCCCGAGCAACACCGCCTGCGCCACCGTGCCGCGAATGGCGACGATGAACGCCGCCATCATCGTTTTGCTGTGCCCCGGCTCTAAACCGTGCAATGCGCCCAGCAGAATCGCGGCGGGAATGAAGAGCCACGCATTGCCGTGCGCCAGGTAGTCAGAAAATGAACTCATGCCGTTTGAGGCAGAGGACTCGGCGGCGGCTCGGTGGTGGACGCTCCTGGGGGCGCTGGCTCGGCTCCGTCATCCTTCCGACGGAACATGCGGTAGAGACCCGGCAACACCAGCAAGGTCAGCGCCGTGGAGGAGAGCGTGCCGCCGATGACGACAGTGGCCAGCGGGCGTTGGACCTCTGCGCCCCGGCCGGTCGCGATGGCCATGGGGACCAAGCCGAGCGACGCGACCAGCGCAATCATCAGCACGGCGCGCAGTCGAGTGAGAGAACCTTCGGTGATCGCTTCGTCCAGTGGCTTGCCTTCGGCACGGAGCTTGTTGATGAAGGAAATCATCACCACGCCGTTGATGACGGCCACGCCGCTCAAGGCGATGAAGCCGACCCCAGCCGAAATGGACAGCGAAATGTCGCGCAACCAGAGCGCCGCCACGCCGCCCGTCAACGCCAGCGGCACGCCGGTGAAGACCAGCAGCGCATCCTTGACGTTCCCGAAAGTGGTGAAGAGCAGGAAGAATATCAGGAGCAGGACGATGGGCACGACGATTTGCAATCGCTTGGTCGCCGACATCAATTGCTCGAA
>CAYIOH010000295.1:0-5599 GCA_964364975.1 uncultured Bifidobacteriaceae bacterium | reverse complement strand
CTCTGGAATGGACCCCTTCCGGCTACGCAAGAAGTTTGGCAAGGACCTCGTTTTCTGGGGCGGAGCCGTGGACACGCAGAAGACTCTGCCATTCGGCACGCCGGAACAGGTTTATCGAGAAGTCCGCGAGCGAATCGCCATCTTCAACAAAGACGGCGGCTTCGTGTTCGACGCGATCCACAACGTCCAAGGCAACACGCCGATCGAAAATGTCGAAGCCATGTTCAAGGCCCTTCGTGAAAGCGGCAACGCATGAACTGGAAATGGCGCATCGAAACGCGGCGGCCTCTCTCTTCTAACGAGGAAGCTCAATTTTCATTTGGTACGGACGCGTTCCCCCGCGTCCCTAACTTCTTGGGGAAATTATGGGGACGCGGTGGAACGCATCCCTACCGGTTCAGGGGTTCAACCTGCGAATTTCTTTGTGACTTGAGCATATAGCCTTTGGACCGGAATCCCAATGCAAAGCAAAACCAACTTTCAATACCTCCTGCCCATCTGCCTCGTGGCGACGTTGGGCGGGTTGCTGTTCGGCTACGACACGGGTGTTATCTCCGGCGCCATTGAACCGCTCACGGCGCGCTTCGGATTGTCCGCCGCGATGAAGGGTTGGGCGTCGGCCTGTGTGCTCGTGGGTTGCGCGACGGGCGTGCTCATTGTCGGGCCGGTTTCCGATCGCCTTGGACGGAAGCTCGCCATGGTGCTTGCGGCGCTCATGTTTCTGATTTCTGCCATCGGCACGGCGGTTCCCTTGGACATCTGGACCTTCGTCGTGTTCCGATTTCTCGGCGGGATGGGCATCGGCATCGCTTCGATTTCAACCCCGATGTATATCGCCGAAATTACGCCGGCGCACGTTCGTGGTCGGATGGTGTCGGTGAACCAGATTGCGATCGTCGGCGGCATCGCTCTCACCGCGTTCATCAACTACTTCATCGCGCACTCGCGGGGCGACGTGTCGCAGGCCGCGGCGCAAGAGTGGCTCATCCAGACCGGCTGGCGCTGGATGTTCGCCACCGGAATCGTGCCCGCCGTCCTGTTCGCGCTGCTGCTGATTCCGATTCCCGAAAGTCCCCGCTGGCTTATCGAGCAGGGCCGCGATGACCAAGCCCGCGCGATTCTGGAAAAAGTCGGCGGCCGCGAATTTGCCGCTGCAGAATCCGCCTCAATTCGGGCCGCGCTTTCCCAGCAGCAAGGAACTTGGGGCGAGGTTTTTTCGCGGAAACTTCGGTTGCCTTTGCTCGTGGGCATCGCGCTGGCCGTGTTGCAGCAGGTCACCGGCATCAACGTCTTCCTTTATTTTGGCGCGACGATCTTCAAAAACATGAGCGCGTCAACCGGCGTGGATGCGGGCTTGCTCCAGCAAATCGTCATCAACGGCACATGCGTGCTCTTCACCGTTGTCGCCATCGCCACGGTGGACAAGTGGGGGCGCAAACCGCTGATGATTCTCGGCACGCTCGGCATGGGTGTCTGCCTCGTGGCGATGGGCGTGATGGCGCAGGCCCTGACCAATCCTGCCGCCGCCAGCAGTTGGATGCTGTTGTTCATCGTGCTTTACATCGCGGGCTTCGGCCTTTCGGTCGGGCCGGTGACGTGGGTGATTCTTGCCGAGATTTTTCCCACCGCCATTCGCGGACGTGCGCTGGGTCTCGCCACGTTCTTCCTGTGGACGGCGGATTATGCCGTGACGCAAACTTTCCCGATGATGGATGCGCCGGATTCGTGGTTTGCAAGTCAGTTCCACCACGCATTTCCATTTTACGTTTATGCCGCGTTTTGCGTGGCGCTCGTGCTGGTGGTCTGGCAGTTTGTGCCGGAAACCAAAGGCCGCTCGCTGGAAGAAATCGAACGATTTTGGGGACACGAGCGCCCCGTCATCCGCGAACGGCTTTGACTCTTCGGGTAGTGGTCACGTTTCGGTTCGGGTGAGGCGAGCGTCCCCGCGGGCCGGCTTGTCAGCAGCCTCGCCCGACCAAACTGACCCACTGCCCGAATCAATCCTCGGTTGCACAAATCAGGGCGAAACGGCATCATCCCGTAATGCGACTTTACAAAAGCTTGCCGCGGCTCATTGTGATTCCTCTTCTCCTGTTCGCTTCCGGCGGTGCTGCAATGGCCCAAACCAATCTTGTGCAATATATCTCGGCGGATAAGTCCACGAATTACATGGGCGTCCAGGTCGTTGTCACGGACATGGTGGTGCAAGTGGCGATCCGCCCCACGGTTGTGCTGCTGAATCTGAACAAGAGATATCCCGATTCGCCTTTGACCTGCGTGATCCGCAGAAGCGACACGAACCAGTTTCCCGACGTCGAGAGTTATTTGGGCAAACGCGTCGAAGTCAGTGGGCGGATTATTGACTATCAGGGACGGCCCGAAATCATCCTGACCTCGATCAACCAGATAACAATATTGGAAGCCACTTCGACCAGTGCCAGCCCATCGCTTTCCACCCTTGAGTCGCCGGCGACCGCAGTGCAACCCCCCACACCCACCACGCCCGCCCCGCTGCTCGATGAGCAGATCGTCAAAACCAAAGATCAGCCGGGGCAGGCGGGTTGGTTGATTGCTGGTTCGCTGGGGATCATCATCGTCCTGCTGGGTTTTCTGGTGCTTTTGTTCTGGCGGCGGAACCGGGATGTCAAACCAAATCCGGTTTTGACTACGGCCCTGGTCAAAACGTCGGATGAGCCAGGGAACGATTCTGTTTCCGTCGCCGAGTGGAAGAAACGCGCGCTGGTGGCGGAGGCAATGGCCGGCCAGCAAGGCCAGATGCTTCGCGAGAAAATCATGCCTGAGTTGACCGAGTTTGCGAAACAGGGTCTGGTCCAGGGACTTTACGCCCAGCGCAACGCTCTGATCGAGCGGCAGCTAAAAGCCCAGGAAGTCGTTGCCGAGATGGAGAGGCGGCTTATGGCCTTGCAAGTCCCGCTCCAGGAGCGCATCCGCGCTTACGAACAGCGTGTGGCCGAACTGGAAAGGGAAGTCGAAAGCCAAGGAGAAGAATTACGCGAACTCACCCGCGCCACGCTTCAGTTGGTGCGGCGCAAACTCGAAGACGAACGGGTACTGGCACGGGCCCGCAGTCCCCTGAATTGAACGGCGCCTGGTCAGCGAATCTTGACTCGCGCCGCCCGGCTTCTATATTGCACACAACTTTATGAATCGTCGTGCGTTCGTCAAAAGCAGCCTCCTCGGTTCCGCCGGCCTGGCGCTGGCATTGGATTCACGAGCACAGGAATCGCCCAAATCCGCCGCCGCGCCTTCCGCGACCCAAGACGCCCTCCCCAAAGGCCGCATCGGCAAGCTCGAGGTCAGCCGCCTCATCCTCGGCGGCAACCTCCTCACCCACTTTACCCACAGCCGCGACCTGCAATACGTCTATCGCCTCGCCGCCCAATACAACACCGACGAGAAAATCATGGAGACGCTGGCGCTCGCCGAGAAACAAGGCATCAATACCCTCACCATTCACAACCCGCCGCACGCCATCTCGGTCCTGCGCCGCTACCGCACCGAGCGCGGCGGCAAGATTCAGTGGATTGTCTGCCCCACCGCGCACGTCGAGCCGGACATGGCCAAATACCGCCAGCACGTCGAGGCACTGATGAAGGACGGCTGCGAGGCCATCTACCTTTGGGGCGTCCACGCGGACTCGCTGGTGGCGCAGGGCAAGATGGACCTGGTGGCCAAGGCCGTCGAGTTGCCGAAGGAATTCGGCGTGCCCTCCGGCGTCGGCGCGCATTCGCTTGACGTGATCAAGGCCTGCGAGCAACACGGCGTGAAAGCCGACTTCTACATCAAGACCTTCCACCATCATAGCTACCCGACCGCTCCCAAGGCCGACGAGATCAAGGGCGCCTACAACGAATTTCCCGGTTACTGGTGCGCCAACCCGCAGGAAACCGCTGACGTGATGAAATCGGTCAAGCAGCCCTGGATCGCCTTCAAAACCATGGCCGCCGGAGCGATCGCACCGAAGAACGCCTTCCGCTACGCCTTCAAAAACGGCGCGGACTTCGTACTGGCCGGCATGTTCGACTTTGAGCTAGCCGAGGACGCGCAGCACGCCCGCGAAGCCATTGCCAGTTATCCTGACCGCGACAGACCTTGGGTGGCGTGAGCGGTAGCATAGGCTCCCGTCTCCCACGCCGCGCCTTTCTCGCGGGCCGACGGCTAAGTCGCCACTCATCCGCGCTGATTGGCGAAGATTAGCGGTTCATTCGCACCGCAGCCGGAACACCCGTGCGGTTGCGCCTGCTGGAATCGTAGCCGGTGATTCCACGCCCAAGTCATACCACGGACCAGCAACCGATTCGGCGCCTTGCAGGTGGAAGCCGTCGCCCTGCCAGTTCAACGTCACGCCGCCGGGTGTGGCAGCGACGTGCAACGGGATGGGCGTGCAGGCGGGCGTGGTTTGCAGGCGGTGGATCAGGTAATCCATTTCCTCGCCGATGGTGACGCTCAAGCCGGTGTAAGCCGCCGGCGGTGTGGACATCGTTGACAGTTCTGCGATGAGGCGCAGTTCGGTGCCGACGCAACCGAGCGTGCCGCAGGTCAATCCGTCGGTGACAACAACCGGATTCGTGTCCGAGAGGCTCACCACGCCGACGTCGGGACAACCGAGAATGCCGGGGAAGCCGCCGAGGGTGACCAAGGTCGTCCCCAGCGTGGCGGGCAAGTGATTCGTTTCCGCGACCAGGGTCGTGCCATTCCAGAGTTGCAGCGTGACTTGAGTCACGCCCCAATCCACAAACTCCGCCCCGAGGTCAACGCCAAGACCATTGAGGTTCGGCGCGAGGCGCACGTTGATCACCGGCGGCGGTGGGCGATTCGTGGTCGTGCCCGGCGGCCAACCGCGGATGGCGAATTGTTGTTCGAGCGGCGGCAGGCCGTTCGTATCGAGCGAGGTCATGTGGAACGAGAAGTTCGCCGCATGGCCGAGTTCCGTGTTCACGCCGCCGCCCGGACCGAACGCGAAGAATTCCATGCCGCTCTCCGAGCCGTCGTCATACGCCTTCATCAAAGTCACGTGGCCGTCGCCCCACTTCCGACCCGAGGTGGTGATGCTCGGATTGTCGAACGCGATGGTGGTCAGGTTGCTCGTAACGAGATCGAGCGTGGTGATGGGCGGCGGCGGCACGGTGGTCAGCGGCGTGAGGATGAGGCGCGCGGTCTTGTTGGTCTTGGCGCCGCGCGGGCCGTTGCCGTAGATGCAGCCGTCCCAACCTTTGCGCGCGTTGTCCGGCGTCCAGTCGTTGCCGCCGAAATCGAGCGTCACTTCGCGCGTCCGGCAATCGAGCGTCACGGTCATCAAGCCATTGGTCGCGCCGCCCATCGGAGCGAGATTGGCGAGGATGTTCGTTTCCAATTCCGCCGCGGTGTGCGTGAACGAGGAGAACAATTCGCCATTCGCGCCAATGGCGATGGAGCGGAACGTGGCGGCGGGATCGCCACCAATTTGGGGATTCAGTTTCACATTCCATCCGCAGTGCGGCTCGCAACTGCGCTCGAACTGAATGAGCGGCGTGCTTGTCGTCTGCCCCGCGCCGGGCGGAAGCTGCAGGGCGAAGCACGCGCCGGTGGGCATGTTGAA
>CAYIOH010000294.1:0-5625 GCA_964364975.1 uncultured Bifidobacteriaceae bacterium | reverse complement strand
GGTTGAAGCGAAGAGGAATCGCGCCTCACCCTCTGGAGATGTTCGCTCAGGAGATTGGAAACATTCCGGTAGCCCTCAATCTCACAGCGGTCCGCAGTCGTCAGCTCCTTGATCGTGAGTACCGGCACTTCCGACAGGGTCCTTTTTGAACCCTCCAGTACAATTCTTCGTGCCAGTTCATGCAATGACTCGCCGCATCGGGATTGAAGAATAGTCCAACCACCGCGCGCGCGCGCAGCACCCGTGGCGACGCGGTTCGCATACTGAATGGCCAGTTCCTTTGTAGGATCGGGCACCACCGTCTCCTGCCACTCGACCTCATCCACTCCAGATTTTGGATCTGGCGGAGTTGCTAATAGCATATTGACCAGAGTTTTCGATATTGAAACGTAGGGGAAATCAAGACAGGCACACGATTTCCCTCCAGTGCGTCCATCTCCCGCATGGAAGCCGTTGCGAATGACTTCTCGCATGGCTGTCAGTCCCGCCCGAACGCCGGCTGCCCAATCTGGGGCTTGTGGTGATGTGGCAATTGCCAAGGTCACACCGGAGGTTAGGCAGGCAGTCTGGCCCAAGACTTTGCCTGGCTGTTGTTCTTCCCATCCACCTTCCATGCAAGCCGGATCAAAAATCAACCTTGCCCAGGGGGCTGCTTCGCCGGACCGGCGTGAAAAAACAAAGGAGCCTGCTGCCCCCAAGGAAACGACTATGCAGATCTCACGTTTACCCAAAAGGATAGCTCGAAACTTCTCCATGAGAACGGCGTACAGGTCTTGTGCCGTCTGCTCCCACGAAACTCCTTGGCTGACGTTCAAGCCCTCCTCCCGTAAACCAACAACCGACAGGATTATGACCAAGCTACCTTTGCCATGCAGAATGCGGTCTGCGAGTGGACTTGTTAAACGAGGGCGCCACAATTTCCATACTGTCCACTGAGGCTCTGTATTGCTCTTCAACGCTTGAGGCCAAGTCTCCGGGCTTTCGCAGAATCCATTCACTTCTTGTGCAAGATTGGCATCGTCAATCACCAGCAAATCGGGATACCGGCCCTTCTGATGCTGAACATCCGCCGGCTTCTTCGGAGCCTGAACACCCATGAACTCTTTTATGCGCCAAACTGTATTCTTCGTATCTCCTTTCTTCCTTGGATGAAGTTCCCAGACGGAGAAGTTTCGCTGGAATTGATCCATGGCAGGTAACGGCGTCTCAGGAAGAGCAAACTGCAGTAAGTGGATATGCAGGAGATCTTCAGTCGCCTTGGCAAGAAGTTTTTCAAGCAGAACGGCCCCGCCCCAGCGTTCGCAGTACCCGGCCCGCGTATTGTCACGCCACTTGGTAAACAAGCTCGTCTGAGGGCTGCCACGCAGAACATGACAATCTATGGCTATATCGCCGGTTACATGTATTGTTGTCTTACCGGTATTGCTGACTCGTATCTTCATGGTTGTCTCCTTCCCTTACTTCACTATGGCCTAACGATCCGATAGCCTAGGGCCTGGATCGTCTTGATGGTTTCCATTGCGGCTTTGCGGTCGTACTCCTTTTCGGATTCGGGCAATTGTTCGTATGGCACCAGACAGGGGTGCTCCTTCTTGTTGTCGTCGCGCTTCGGACCATAACGCCAGCCTTCGCTCATTCGCTGCATGGCCCAGTTGTCGTGCGCGTTCCGGGCGAGCAACTCGGTCAGCTCGGCAATCTCCCGTTCCAGCACGACGTTCGAGGTGTCAATCGGTTGAGGTTGATAGTTCATGAATCTCTTATCCATTTGGTTTGGGCGACGCCAGCCATTGCCGCAATGCGCGCACTGTCTCGCGGTCCTTCTCTTTGTTCACTTCGTCCAACTGTTCCCACGGCACGATGTTCGGGTTGGTTTTGCGACGCTCGTCTTTCGGCGGCGGACCGTGACGCCAACCAGCCAACAATCGTTCCGCCAGCCAACGTGCGTGTTCCATCCGCGACAGGATTTCGATCTCGTCGGCGGTGAAGTCCCGCGTGAGTGACTGTCCGGTTGTCACCCCCACCGCGCGCAGTTTCACGTCCAAGTGATCGGCCACATGCCGGTTGGCGTCCTTGTACGACTCCGGCAACTGATCCCAGTCCTTCAGCGCCTCGTCATCCGGTCGTTTGTTGGGATCGTGCCGCGCCACTGTCAGATACGCCTCATGCATGCGCCGCGCGATACGATCCTGACGGTCGGACATGAGCCGTTCCAACGCGCATACCCGGTTGATCTGCCCGAATGCTGTGACCCGGCGCACCAACGCATGACACGCCCCTTCGCACACCAGCAAACTGGCCAACCCGATGTCCTCCTCCATCCGCACCAGAATGGCGACGTTGTCATCGTGAAGTTTCTCCGCCACGCCCAGCGCCCGCGTCAAGCTTCGCGAATCGTCGTCGAGACAGACGGCCACCGTCAGCAGGCATTCCCGTTCCCCGGCCCAACCAACCAGTTTCTCGTTCACCTCCACGCTGCGGGCGGATGCCTGGATGAAATTCACGTCGCAGACCTGGCCGAATTGCGGATACAACGCGAGGAAACCCGCCCGCACCTCATCAGCGCGCTTGTCCACGACCGTCACCCGCAATTTCCGACTGTTGGCAAAATGACCGATGCGCGCCGCCTGCAACGCCACGCTCTGTCCCATCTTGCCAAACCCGACGACCACGAGGTGCGCCGTAACCGGACTCGCCGGACCGATGGGCGCGCGGTCCAGCGGATGGTCGTCGAACAATTGCCGGGCGCAGTTTTCGTAGATGTTGAACACCTTGACCTCAAATTTGTCGGTGCTGGTTTGAAACATGGGCGACTGCTTGAACACCGAGCACAAGGTCGTGTCCACCAGATGCACGAGACATTGCAGCTTGTGCGTCAATTGTGGCCGGCGCGTCTGGAACAGTTGGTATGTGTGGACGGCGATCTCCACGTTCACGCCATCGTCCCCAGTTGTGGCAATCACGTCACCAGCCGCTGCCACCCGCGCCTCTCGCAGCAAATCCACGTGCGTCGCGTCGCCGGGCAACACGATCGCGCCCAATTCCCGGCAAAGACGGAGATGATCGTTGTGTTCATCCGAGTCAATCACCACGACCTTGCGGCCCTGCGCCCGGAAATCGCGGACCAACTGCAATCCCTTTCGACCCAACCCGCACACGACCGCGTGGCCGTGCCATCGGTGGAGACGCAGTCGCAGCAACTGCCCACGGAAGACCACCATCAGGGTTTTGGTTGCCGTGTAGGCCGCCACCGCCGGCGCCAGAAACCGTGCGACCTCCAACGTCCACGGAGCTTTTCCTTCGACCGCGCCGGAGTTCAGCACGAACAGTTGCAGGCTACGGTAGAAAAACTCCAGCGGCGAATAAGCGTGTCCGGCTGTAGCATGGTATTTGGCGAACCCGATCCAGCCCAGGACCAACGCGACCAGCGCCAACGCCCAGACGACCGGCCATTCACAGTTGCGCCACCAACTGCTATGACGCTCATGTCGCTCGCCCACAAATTGGCGTGTTGAGTCAGTCATGATTCATCTCTTGTGCGAATGTTCGATCAGCCACAGGACTCCGGATGCGCGGC
This sequence comes from uncultured Bifidobacteriaceae bacterium, assembly GCA_964364975.1. Classification (GTDB taxonomy): domain Bacteria; phylum Verrucomicrobiota; class Verrucomicrobiia; order Limisphaerales; family JADLHS01; genus JALOTT01. The sequence continues at coordinate 2,051 of CAYIOH010000294.1, read as the reverse complement.
CAGAGTGCCTGCGGGGAAATGGTTTCGCAAGCCGATCGTTCCAGCCGACTATTCCTGGGTCGCAACTTGACACCACCAGCAACTGTGAAGGAACGGCTGCGGGGAACGCAGCGTTTACGCTGCCGGACCGCACGAATTCCGCGCTGCGGCAGCCTGAAGGCTGCGTTCCAGTCGTGGTGCGAAGTTACGCCCTTTGCAGGTTGGCGAAGGCGTTGACGGTACTTCCAAGATCGTGTAACGAATGGCAGGCTCAACAACCGGATGAATTGAAAATGAAATGGCTCTCGCTGATGCTCCTGCTCTTTGTAGTCGCGCCGGGCCGCGCACAGTTGCCACCCAGGATCACGGCGTTCACGGTCGTCCCCACGCAAACGCATCCCGCTTTCACCGGCGCGGGTTACGACGTCACCCAGACGAACATCAGCGGCACGACGGAATACCGGGGCTACCTGCACGGCCATCATTTTCTGTCGTTGATCAGCACCAACGGGACGTTCACTCTCCGTCCCCATCCCGGAGTGGATCGCAACGGCTGGGGCAGTTCGCTGTACCTTCAGCCGTTTCTCTCCGTATCGAATGTTGAACTCGGGCACACGGTCATCAGCAATGTCGTTGCGACATCCACCGGTATCGAGATCAGCGCCGCCGGTGGGGTCTCGGCCACCAATCAGACAACATATGGCACGTGGAACAGCGCACTCAGTTTCAGCTACAACCCGACGAACAAAGCTGTTGCCGGAAATGGCAGCTACACCATCACGTTGGCCGGGCCACTGTCTGCCACGACCGGCGATCTGAACCTGTACAAGCTCGCCAGCAACCTGCTGACCAACGTGCCCGTGTTGAGCGGCGGGACGACGAACACCGGCGATATGTCCGTTGTTTCGATCAACGCGTCGAACGGCACTTCATCCATCCCACTCGATTGGAATCCGCTGTTGCTACCAGGTCATTGCCCCCCGAACGATTTGGATTGGCTATCCGTAACCGTCATCGGCGACTACAACGAGGTGGACACTGCGGCGCAAATGAAATGCCCCATTCAAGCCGCGTACAAACCCACAATGACCGTGGCCCTGACCTCCCATCAACCCAATCTGCCCATGAGATTCTGCGGAATCTACACCATTGCCGAGGCACAGAACTTCGCCGCCGACAACATCGGCATCAACGCGATCATCAAACAACCCATCACGGTCACGAACTATGCTTTCGACGTGGCGTTCCAATCCACCGCTCTGTCGCAAGACGGCATCGGGATTGACGCTACGCTGACGGCGGCGTTCCCCACTAACGCCTCGGAAATCGCCGTGTACTACACGCCTTCGCTTCTTGGCCAGTTCAACCGCTTGGTCGGCTCGCTGCCTTGGTTCAGTTCCAACACGTACCAAGGCACCATCGGCGTTCCTTTCCCGCCCACTGGTGGCCCGATGCCCACACAGGGTTACTTCCGTGCCGCGGTGACGTGCTCCAACTCCCCGTGATCACAGCGAACCAAAAACTGCTGGTCCTCGACATTGATGAGACACTGATCTACGCCTCGGCATTTCCACTCCAGCGCCAGGAACACTTTCGGTTGGGACTGGCCTATGCCTGGTTCCGGCCCGGCGCCCACAAATTCATCACAACCTGCCAGCAACACTACAGCGTCGGCGTCTGGAGCTCCGCCACGCGCGAGTATGTGGCTGATCTGTGCGCTCACCTGCGGTTTCCGTTCGAGTCCCTCGCCTTCATCTGGACCCGCGAGCGTTGTGTCAACGGAGCGAACACCCTCACCGGCGAGCTGTGTCGCCTGAAACAGTTCCGGCTGTTGCTGGACCTGGGTTACCTGGCCGCGGCCATCACGATTGTGGACGACGAACCCGGCTGCTGGCTCGATTGCACCGGTCGGCTCATTGCCATCCCTAAGTTCAAGGGCGATCCCGCCGATCGCGAACTCTACCTGCTCTTGGAACAACTGAAGGCTGAATGGAGAACGGAGGACCAATCCCGTCCCGGCCTGACCGCTGAGTCGAACCAGACAGCAGTAAGAAACCACGAATGAACACCAA
>CAYIOH010000293.1:0-5649 GCA_964364975.1 uncultured Bifidobacteriaceae bacterium | reverse complement strand
ACGCACGGTGTCCGGCTGGCGGAAAGCATTTCCGGAGATTCGAGCTTTGCGCACGCGACGGCGTTTTGCCACGCGGTCGAGCGTGCAGCGCAAGCTGACGTGCCGCCGCGGGCGCGGGCGTTGCGCACGGTCTGTCTTGAACTGGAGCGCATTTACAATCACATCGCCGACATCGGCGCGATTGCGACGGACGTTGCGTTCGTGGTTGCGAACGCGCACGCGATGCGGCTCAAGGAGCGTGTGCTCCGGCTCAACGAAGAACTCACCGGCAATCGGCTGTTGCGCGGAATGGCCTGCATCGGCGGCGTTCGCTTCGACTGGAACGCGGAGCAAGCGGGCGCGATTTCACGGCTGCTGGACGAGCTTCGGCCGGAGTTTGATTCGCTGGTTGAACTCATTCAGGCTTCCGCATCCACGCGTGATCGGTTGGAGGGAACTGGAATCTTGACATCGGAAACGGCGGACGACTTGGGCGTGGTTGGCCTTGCGGGTCGCGCTTCGGGCGTTGACCGTGATTTGCGCCGCGACTTCCCGCACGCGGCTTACGACCAGGTGAAATTCACCGTTCCGGTTTACAAAGAGGGCGACGTGTTGCACCGGATGCAGGTGCGCATTGACGAAGTCGGGCAGTCCTTCGGCATTATCCGCCAACTAGCGACGAACTTGCCCGCAGGCGACGTGCGGGTGAATGTGGACGAATTGCCTGCGAACCGCGTGGCGCTCGGTTACGTGGAAGGCTGGCGCGGCGAAATCTTCCATTGGATTCGTACCCTGCCAGGAAATCGGCTTGCTCGCTGCAAGATCAAAGACCCGTCGTTGCAAAACTGGCCGGCGCTCAGCGAAGCGGTGCTGGGAAACATCATCCCGGACTTTCCGGTGATCAACAAAAGCTTCAACCTGTCGTATTCGGGAACGGATCGCTGATTATGCTGCAAATCCTCCGAAAAAGTTTCGCCACGGGCGTCGTCACGACGAGCTATCCGCAGACGCCAGTGGAAGTGTCGAGCCACACTCGCGGCCGGCCTGAAATTGATTTCGCCAACTGGAAAGACGCCCGGCCCGCCACCGCAATTTGTCCGACAGGCGCGATTGCTTGCACGGACAACAACGGTGTGCGCTCTGCGACGCTCGACTTGGGCAAGTGCATTTTCTGCGGCTTGTGCGCTGAAGTGGACACGGCCATTCGCATGACAAACCAATGTGAGCTGGCTACCCGGAGCGGCGAAGATTTGAAGTTTGCAGCCAGGTACCAACTCAATTCCGATGGCACGCACGCCAAGATGTTGGAACAGCCGGCGGCTCGACCAATGGACAAAAAATCCTTCGAGGCGACCGGCCGGGAACTGCAAGCCCGCATCCACAAGGTCCTTGGCCGTTCATTGCACATCCGTGAGGTGGACGCTGGTTCGTGCAACGGCTGCGAAATTGAAATCGCCGGCTTGAATAGTCCAGTTTACGACATTGAACGGTTCGGCATCCACTTCGTAGCGTCGCCGCGGCACGCGGACATGCTGCTCGTCACCGGGCCGGTCACGCGGAACATGGAACTGGCGCTGCGCAAGACGTACGACGCCATGCCCGCGCCGAGATTGGTCGTGGCCGTGGGCGCGTGCGGTTGCAGCGGGGGCATTTTCGGCCAGAACTACGCGAGCCTGGGCGGCGTGGACAAAGTTGTGCCGGTGGATGCCTACATTCCCGGTTGTCCGCCGAATCCACACGCGTTGTTGCATGGGATTCTGCTGTCAATTGGCCGGCTCGCCGGGGCTTGACACTTCTGGTAAACTCGGCTGGCTGAGGGTTTTTGCGATTTATGAATGAACCCATGCAAAACCTGCTGAGACTCCAAACGCTGGAGTTCGGCGAGAAGCAAGATAAGAACACCGCGACGTTGATTGCGGAACTGCGCGGCAAGATTCCGCCCCAAATCCTCGGCCATTACGACCGGTTGCGTGTGCGCGGCAAGAAGGGGTTGGCTGCCGTGATCAATCAGGTCTGCACCGGCTGCCACATGCGCCTGACCCTCGCGGTGATCATGACCCTCAAGCACGACCAGGACATCCAACTGTGCGACACTTGCGGGCGTTATCTGTACCTGCCGGGCGAGGCGGTAAACGCTCCGGTGCTCAAACCGCTGGACTCGAAACCTGGCCAGTCACCGCGCCGACGCAAAAAATCCATCACTTCGGCTGAACCCGTGGCAATGGGCGGGATCGTGTCATCGCCGAAGCCAGTTGAATCCCGGATGAATGCTGGGTGAAGAGTCGGCACGAGCACCAGATCGCCAAAGCCAGCAGCAATGTGATTTTCTGGGTCGGGTGTTCCAGCGCCAGCAACGTCGCAGCGAGAAGTCCGACGAGCAGAAATAAAATTCCCTTCGCCTTGATCCAGGTTGGGTTCGTGATGTCCATCATGGCAGCAAACTCACAATGGCTTCCGCGGCACGACTGCTCGCGCCGGGGCCGCCGAGCGATGCGACGATTTTTGCCAGCTTCGCTTTCACAACCTCGCTCCGGGTGGGGTTGTTCAACAACTCACGTGCGGCACGGGCGATGTTTTCCGGCGTGGCGGCGTGTTGGACGAACTCGGGGAATAGTTCCTCGCCCGCCAGCAGATTCGGCATCGCGAGATACGGGACACTGACGACCTGTTTGCCGATAAAATAATTTGGCCACGAGGTTTTGTAGAATACCACCGTCGGCACGCCGAACATCGCGCACTCCATCGTGATCGTGCCGGACTTGGTGATGGCGAGGTCGGCCTCAGTCAACGCTGAGGCGAGTCCGCCAACCTGTATTTCCAAACCCTCCGGCACGCTCAACGACTTGGCGGATTGAGCGAGAACGTCGCTCGGCAAGATCATTTTACCGCGCAAGGTGGGCGACTCCCGCCGCAGCAAATCGAACGCCCCCGTGACGACCGGCCAATGCCGGCGGACTTCGTCTGGGCGGCTGCCGGGCAGGAGGACGACCAGCGGCGGTGGATTTGACCCTGACTTCTGACTTCTGACTTCTGACTTCTGAAATCTCCCCACCATCGGATGACCGACAAATTCCACGCGCAACTTCGGGACGCGCTTGTCATACCACCGCTTTTCGAACGGGAAAATGCTCAGGAGCAGGTCGTAATTCTCAGCCAGGGTGTAGGCGCGATCTGGACGCGATGCCCAAACCTGAGGCGAAACGAATTGTACCAGCTTCGGATTCCACGGCACAAATTCCGTCCGATGTTTGCGGACGTAATTCTTGATCGCCTTGCCGAACCGCAAATTGAAGCCGCCGTAGTCCACCCCGATGATCACGTCCGGTTGCCGCTGGATCGCGATTCGCAACAGTTGGTTGAACAGCTTGCGGAACTTGAGGTAGTTCTTCAGCACATCCGACACGCCGAGGACGGCATGTTGCGTCAAGTCGAACGCCAGTTCCACGCCCGCAGCCGCCATCTTCGGCCCGCCCGCGCCAAAGAATCGGGGTGCGAGTGCCGTGCGCAACGGTTGAACATCCGCGGTTGAATCCAACGAAATTGCGATCACCTCCTGTCGCAACGCGCCGACAAGTTCGGCGGCGAGCAGGTCGCCGCTCGCCTCACCCGCGATGAGCATGAAGGATTTGGGCTTCATTCCTTCGCTTTGTAGGAGACGACGTAAGGAGTCTCAAATATTTCCACTGAATTGAACGAGGCTGCCGTAGTGCGGGAAGTCAGAGACTCCTCACGTCGTCTCCTACAGACGTTTCGTAGTAGCCGACGTGAGGAGTCTCTGACTTTACTTTCGGCTTTCATCCAATCAGTGGTCGCTTGATATGCCCGCGTCCGACTGTCGCAACTTCCCATAAATCCGCCAGAACTTCGGCCAGAAATCTTCATCCGCCGGATTCAGCTTGGGATAGCCGGGAATCACGCAGCCGGTGAAAGGCCAGACTTCCTTTTCGCGGATCAATTCCGCCCGCACTGGATTTGCCGCAATGTAAAAGCAGACCTTTGCGAACGCGTTCCGTTTTCGTTGCTCTTCGCGCAAGACTTCATCCTGTGGTTGTGGCTGGAACTTCGCGGTCGAAAGTTCCGGTTCCAGATACGTCCGCAGGAAAGCCATCCCGTTGATTTGGTCGGAATCCAACCGCAATCCCATCCAGACCAGATGCAGGTGGTCAGGCATCAAACAGTACATCGGACAAACCAAATCCTCGCGGGCGGCGGCGTGAAGCATCAACTCCCGGAAACACTGGTGAAATGACGGCGTTAGCCAACCTTTGGCCTTGTCAAAAACCGTGAGCGTCCAGAACACCGCTGCGTCACCCTGATAATACTCGCGCGGCAAGCGCGGCAGGTAGAACGACCGGTTCAGCGGGTCGCATGGCGACTTGATTGGCCGTTGAAAATTCATGACGGCGAAATTAGAGACTCCTCACGTCGTCTCCTACTTGGATTGTTGAACCTGCCGCGTAATTTCAAACGCCAAATCCAGCGCGCGTTTGGCGGATTCGCCGCTGACCATCGGGGTTTGGTGTTCGCGGACGCAATTCACGAAGTGCTGCAGCTCCAGTTTTAAGGGTTCTTCTTTCGCGAGAGGCACAGGTTCGCGCACGATTCGTTTGCCCGCGAATTCGCTGACGATGGTCGAGTCCTTGCCCATGCCGAGTTTCGCAGCCAAAACCTTTTTTAGAATGGAGCTTTCCTCTTCGCCGTCGCGGGCAATGCGATAAATGAATCCTTCCTGCGCGCGGTAATCGAGCGAGATATAGCTCGGCGCTGCGCCACCGCTGAAGACGCGGATCTTGCGCATCCGCTCCGGGCTGACCCGGCTGGCGGTAAGGTTGGCGACGCAGCCGTTGGCAAAGCGCAGCCGGGCGTTCGCAATGTCCTCAGACTTGCTCAAGACTGGAATGCCCACGGCGTCAACGCTGGTCACAGGCGATTTAACGAACGCCAGCACGACGTCGAGATCGTGAATCATCAGGTCGAGCACCACGCCGATGTCCGTACTGCGCGCGGGATATGGCGAAAGCCGATGCGTCTCAATGAAGCGCGGTTCAGGTGCGGCAGTTTCCAAGTATTTGAAAACGGGATTGAACCGCTCCACGTGCCCGACTTGGAGGACGCAGTGGTTCGCCTGCGTCAATTGAACAAGTTCGGTGGCTTGCGCGGCATCGTCGGTCATCGGTTTCTCGACCAACACATGCTTGCCCTGCTGCAGGAACATTTTCGCCAGTTCGAAATGCGTGTTTGTCGGCGTGACGATGCTCACGGCCTCGGCCTCGTCCACGATTTCCGCGAGGGACTCGAAGGCGTATGTGCGATGTTTCGTGGCGAGATGGCGGACGATTTCCTTGTTGATGTCGTAAATACCGACGAGTTCCACCTGCCGCGCGGAATCCAATTGCTCGTAAATCCGCACGTGCTCCTTGCCGAGCGAACCGGTGCCGACGACGGCGACCTTTACCTTCGATGTCATGCGCACAGTCTGCCATTGAGGAATGACCGCTGACAACTGGCAAACTTTCAACTTTCAACGTTCAGCCAGCAACGCCTAAGATTCGTCTGTGCTCATTCTCGGCTACATACTCACGGCTGCGGCGGCCTATTTGCTGGGCTCGATTCCGAGCGGCTACCTGGTCGGACGCCAGCGCGGGGTGGACATCCGCACCGCCGGCAGTG
>CAYIOH010000292.1:0-5659 GCA_964364975.1 uncultured Bifidobacteriaceae bacterium | reverse complement strand
TGCACAAATACCTCTATTGTGGCAATGATCCCATAAATCATACAGATCCCTCCGGCGAGGTAGAATTGGGGTCGGTTCTCACCGGGATAGGAATCGGCCTTATGGTCGCGAGTGTATTATATGTCGGCTACAAGATTTACACTGCTAACTTCTTCACCAAAGCGCGTGTTGCAAAGGCATTGGTGAAAAATAGCCGTGAAGCAACCCAAGACGAGTTGAAAACCATTGACGACGGTTTTGCAATGATTGGCTCGCCCCAATTTCAAAGCGCCAGGGGCGCAATCCAAGATGGAGTTGAAACCGTTTATATCGTTGAGACTGGCAGCGTAAAACACGGCGCACATGTAGAGGTTCTTAAAGGCAAGATATTCATTCCAATTTCAAAACTAAGGGAAGGCGCGGCCAGGTCCGCATTTTATGCCTTTGGAGAAATCCAACATGACACATGGGGAAATAATTTAAGTGAGGCCCAAGCGCAGGCGCAGATAGATCAAATCATAAAAACACTCCCGTCACCTTACAACACATGGAGATTCAAACATGGAGAATAAAGCGCGACAACCACTGTTCGCATCAAATTCTAAGGCAACATATGTGTTGTGCGGTGTGGAATTTGTGTTTCTTTTGATTCTGCTTGGTTCGATTGACATCGTTGTCGGACTGGTGGTTTCTGTCTGCGTTGTTCTCGTTCGTCTGGCTGTGGGCGGGCGAATCAGTGCGCTCAAAGGATGGTGGAAGCACACTGTCTGGTGGTTGGGCATTCTCGTTGTAGATTTTATCTTAATCGCCTTGGGACAGGCAATCAGTTATCAATTACTACTCGGGGCGAAGGCATTCACGCACATTGAGAATTTGTATGGAATTGGCGCCGTCGCTGGCTTGCTTACGGGCGGTTTGGCTGCGGTGGATATACTGACAACCGCAGCAATTATATTGGTGGAATTTAATCGGAAAAAACACGTCAAGAACGCATCTAATAAATAAACCGCGACGCGCAGACTGATTTTCGGTTTATGCAGCAAGCCGGTCTGGACGCCGATCTGAATGAAAAGATCAGTCGCTTGAAATCGTACGTTGGCGGTGCAAGACAGCCGGACATCTGGCACTTGTGGTGGCTGCTTCGGCGACGCATTTGCAAGCTCCATAAATTTGTTTTGAGCCTCTGTGCCAGCCGTGGTACAGAAATAGTGGCGCGTGGAAATGCCCGGAACAGAAAGACCAAAACATGAACAGCCATTCAAATTTCTTTTCGAGGGCCGGATGGGTCTGGCTCATTGCGGTTGCCTCGTGGGTGTCGCCAACGGCCCGCGCGGCGGACCACCAAGTGTTAATGACCGACACCTTGGAGTTCAGTCCTTCCTACTTGGAGATTGAAGTGGGCGACACGGTCACCTGGTATAACGCTGACGACATTGACGACCACACTTCTACGAGCACCACCGGCTTGTGGAACAGCGGCGATGTCGCCCCCGGCGAATATTATGGCCCGCTGTTGTTTGACACCCCGGGAACATTCAATTACCGCGATATTTATTACTCCAATCCCGACGGGACCTCCGGGATGATCGGCACAATTGTTGTGAAGCCCGCATCAGTCGTCACGCCGGCCGTTCTAACCGGCTCCGCGCGCCTCTCGAATGGCAGTTTTGAAAGCACGATCACTAATGTCACTGCGGGCAAGACCATCGTGGTTGAGGTTTCGACCAATCTGGCAAACTGGACAGGAATCCTCACGAACTTGAATCCCAACACCACGCTGACGTTCACCGACAACGCGGCGACGGGTCAGGCCCGGCGATTTTATCGTTGCTACCAAATTCCTTGAAGCAGGCTTAATCTCGCGGGGAAAGGCTCGCCCGACCTGATGGACAGGGGCTGGGCAGTGCAGCGCAAGGGAATGACTTAACTGAGATTGATTTCGCAGCTTTTTGGTTTCAACGAGGCCGCTCGCCTTTACTTCTTTAATACCGGCGAGCGAAATCATTGACTCATCGGAGCACCGCGCTATTCTTTGCAACCTTGATGGGTTCAACCGGGATTCACGGAAAAGAATATGGCCAAACTTACAGTTCGAGATCTGAAAGTTCAAGGGAAGCGCGTTTTCGTGCGTGTGGATTACAACGTGCCGTTGGAAGAAAAGGACGGCGCGATGGTCATCACCGATGAGACGCGCATCAAGGAAACTCTGCCGACCTTGCGCCTGCTCATCGGTCAGGGTGGGCGGCTCATCCTGGCCGCGCACCTCGGGCGGCCAAAGGGCAAACGTGAGCCGACCCTGTCGCTGCGACCGGTCGCGGCCAGACTCGCGGACCTGCTGGGCTGCACGGTCAATTTCGCGGACGATTGCATCGGGGAAAAAGTCGAGAAGCTCGCCGACGCGCTCCAACCCGGCGGCGTCCTGCTGCTCGAAAACGTCCGTTACTACAACGAAGAGGAAGCCAACAACCCGGCGTTTGCGGAGAAGCTCGCGAAAGTCGCCGACGTTTATGTGAATGACGCCTTTGGCGCGGCGCATCGGGCGCACGCCTCGACCGAGGGTGTGGCGCGCGTGGTTGCCAAACGCGGAGGTCAATGCGCGGCGGGTTTGCTGATGGAGCGCGAGTTGAAATTTCTTGGCGAGGAGTTGGAAAAACCGGCGCGCCCGTTCGTCGTAATCCTTGGCGGCGCAAAAGTGTCGGACAAGATCAACGTCATTGACCGGCTGCTGGAGAAAGCGGACACGATTCTGATTGGCGGAGCGATGGCTTACACGTTCCGGCTCGCGCAAGGTTACAAGACCGGAAAATCACTCGTGGAAGTCGATAAAGGAGATGTGGCGCGGGCAGCGCTCGAAAAGGCCAAAGCGCGGAAAGTTCAATTCCTATTGCCGACTGACGATGTGGTCGCCGTGCCAGTGAAGACGGACAAACTCGACAAGAAAGGCAAGCCAGTCATCGAATGGCAGAATCCCCGCACCAGCGCGGACATGAACTGCCCGGATGACGCTGCGGGCCTCGACATCGGCCCGGCCACAGTTAAGGCGTATTCGGAGGTCATCGCCGGGGCGAAGACGATTTTGTGGAACGGGCCGATGGGACTGTTGGAGGACAAGCAATTTTCCGCCGGCACAAACGCCGTCGCGCAAGCAGTGGCGGATGCCACGCAGAAGAACGGCGCCAAAAGCATCATCGGCGGCGGCGACAGCGTGAAGGCGCTCAACAAAGCCAGGCTCGGCGACAAGGTGACGTTTATGAGCACGGGTGGCGGGGCGAGCCTGGAGTTTCTGGAGGGTGGGGTGCTCCCCGGCGTGGCGGCGCTCACCGACAAATGACCACGAATAGACACGAATTCACACGAATGAGTCTCGCCAAGCGGACGCGGATTGATTCGTGTCCATGGGTGCTCATGAGTGGTCGGAAATAAAATTTCAAATGAACAAAGAACGCAAACTGATCATTGCGGGAAACTGGAAGATGAACAAGACCGTGGCCGAGGCGCTGGCCCTCGTGAGCGATCTCAAGCTCGATTTGGCCAACGTGCGGGAAGTGGACATCGTCCTCTGCCCGCCCTTCACGGCCCTGGAGTCCGTGTCAAAAGTTATTCTCGATTCGGAGTTTCGCCTGGGCGCGCAGAACATGAGCGAAAACAATTTCGGCGCGCACACCGGCGAGATTTGCGCCGGGATGCTCAAGGAGTTTTCCGTGCGCTATGTCATCCTCGGCCATTCCGAGCGGCGGCAACATCAGAAGGAAAGCGATGCCTTGATCGCAAAAAAAACGCTGGCGGCGCACACGGCGACGCTCAAACCGATTGTGTGCGTGGGCGAGACGCTGGTCGAGCGCGAGGCTGGCCAGACCGAACGCGTGCTCGAAACCCAGGTTCGCGGCAGCCTGGCCGTCTTGACGCCGGAACAGATGGTTGAGACGATCATCGCCTACGAACCCGTCTGGGCCATCGGCACAGGCAAAACGGCCACCACGCAACAGGCGCAGGACGCGCACGCGTTCATCCGGCAACTGCTGGCGAAGCTGTTCGACGAAGCGACGGCGAAGAAAGTGCGCATTCAATACGGCGGCAGCGTGAAGTCGTCGAATGCGCGCGAACTGATGAGCCAGCCCGATGTGGACGGGGCGCTGGTCGGCAGCCCGTCGCTTGAGGCGCGAAGGTTTGTTGATATAATTAAGAACTCGATTTGAATAAAGTCGGGTTGAGAGTATGTTTTGGTCACATTTGAAAGCATAAACACAAAGCCGTATGGAACAAAAAGATAAGAAATGGAAAAGGAGCTAATACTATGAAAGTTACCGTGGTGGGTAGTTATTCGGATGACCTTTCAAAGCGCAACGGGGATGGAACCCTCGACGAGAAAGGGAAGGAAGTAAGACCCAAATTCAAGGTAATTCTTAAGCAATTTCAAGATGCGTGTGTCGGGATTGGCAAGGCTTTAGCGGAGGGCGACCATCGGCTCATCGTTGCTCATGCTGAAAGAAAACATACAGCTGAAGCGCTTGCGCTAACGGGATTTCAACAAATATCAAAACAGCAATTCAATTTCTCCAAGTGTTTTCATCATCCGGGAGATGCCCAACTCAAGGCTCACCTGGACGCGGTGGAAGAGAGTGACGTTGTGATTTTGATCGGAGGCGCCGACGGCACTTATGCATCCGGCCTCAGCGCTCTCTTGCGACGCAAGGTAATTATTCCGATCCCGATATTTGGAGGGTCAGCGAAAGACCTTTGTGAAATCCCTGAAATAAATAAGGTTGTAGAGGACAGAATCCGAAACCTCAATCCCGAAAGTGCTAACTGGATTAAAGCACTTACAGGTTCGATCCAATCAGTATTGAACACATACCCGCGCGTGTTGATCATCCACGGGCGAGGTGATGATGGTAAAGAGCTACAAAATAAAATTAAGGCGGCGGCTACACCTACCGACAGTAAATTACATGGTTTAGCAGAGGCTCAAATCATGGATCTCACTGGAAAGGGCGCTCTCTCAGTGCCTCAGGTTTTCGAAGAACTTGCTTCGGAGGTTTCAGCGGCCATCGTGATTGTTACGGCTGATGACATAGGCGGCTTCGCAAGAAATAAAGGGCCTGACACAGTGCCCGCTACTTCGCTGAAACTTGAGGTGCGTGCACGAGAGAATGTGTGGGTTGAAGTCGGTTGGTTTTGGGGGCGCCTTGGCAGGGGAAAGATATTCTTGTGGCTTAAAGATGAGGTCAAAATTCCTTCAGATCTATCAGGTGTAGCATTGACCACAGAACCCAAACTGGAGCCTACTAAATCAGGCACGCCGGACGAACTGGGCAAAACAGGCGGTGCTTGGGTGAGTATCGAGTCGTTCCTATGCAAGATGCGCAACAATGCGAAGTGACTGGAAGAAGAGAGGAAAATCACATCTGAGAAAACATCGTAACTTCGGAACTCTTCCACGGGCTTATCAATTGGCTCTGCCATCTGAATTATTGACCGGTTGTTTGGTGCGATGCGAACGTAAAACTTGCCTTTTTGGAAACCCGCAGAAATCATATTTGAAGATATTTCGTGAATAAAACTCGCAAACTTATCATCGCGGGCAACTGAAAGATGAACAAAACCGTTGCCGAGGCACTGGTGGGCGGGGCGTCTTTGGAGGCGCGAAGTTTTGCTGACATCATAAAGAATTCAATATAAA
>CAYIOH010000291.1:0-5663 GCA_964364975.1 uncultured Bifidobacteriaceae bacterium | reverse complement strand
GTGATTCTCCTTTCTCGTTGGTTTTGAGTGATTGAGGTTGCGCTTGCACAACACGGCGGACTTTGCGCCGGTATGGGAACGAAGTAAAGCTTCCGGAAGCTTCCGGAATCCGCGTCCCGCAGAACGATGCGAGCAACAAAGATCAGCGCGACGGGGAATACAAACGCGCCAACTGCGGGTCTGTGAAATTCATGGCATGTTCACGACGGCTTTTTCTGAACGGATTTTTGAACGCTCCCGGATATTGGAATGGAATCACTTCCCACGATACTTCGACGGGTTGCAGATACGGTCGAGCCGTTCGACTTCGAGTTCCTTCAGCGCGAGCTTCTGCCGCCTTTGCTGGACGGCATTGGCGACAGTTTGCGGAAGCAACCAGGCCTGTTTAGCCAGTTGGAGGGTGGTCAGGTAAATGAGCTTCAGAATATTCACTATGCTTTCTTGACTCCGTTCGGCCGGCGTTCCTGCCTCCGGTAAATCGGTTTCACATACGCGTCGGCCCGGAATCCGTTCGGCCCTTCCCACGGTTCAAGTCTTCGGCCCTCATTCGCGACGAAGTCGCCATGACACACCAACTCGTTCCATTTCAAACGCCGAAAACGCTCCGGAATGGTGACTTTCGCGGTTGGCTCGGGTTTGTTCACGCGTGTTATGACCGGTTCGATTGACCTGCCGCCACCGGCTTCGACCCGCTCCTCAGACCCGCCTGGGTTTCAAAACCAGCAACACGATCCCGCCGACGAGCGCGAGCGCGCCGACGACGGGCGGGATAAAGTGGCTGTCGGTGGTCTCAAAGTGCATTCCGAGGAACTCGACGGGCTTTCCCGGGGTCGTGAAGGTGATCCCCGAATAAGCGAGCACCACGATGCCTAGAGTGACCAGAATGACGGCAACTACGGTTTTTGTGTTCATATTGAATCTCCAGTTTATTTGCTTCGGTTGGCAGTTTCTTAATTCAGTCGCTTGCGACCGGAAATGAGGTTGACGAGGATCATGATGACCGCAATGACCAGCAGGATGTGAATGAACCCGCCTATCGTGGAACTGGTCACCAGTCCCAGCAGCCACAAAATGATCAATACTACCGCAATCGTGTATAACATAGAATCTTCCTTTCAGTTTGTTTTGGTCACTGCGGGCTGGCGCGCTTTCGCGCCAGCCAACAGCGATCAGGCAGTTTAGTTGGCGGCCACTGGCGCAGCGATGGTCATGTTGTTGACCACGCTGTCCACACCGTCAATGTCAGTGACGAGCTTGGTGACCAGGCTCTTTTCGGCGTCGTTCTTGGCAATGCCGCTTAGCGTCACCACGCCATCCGTCGTCTTGACCTTCGTCTTCAGGGCGCTGGTCGAGCGGTGAGACATGAGCGACATTTTCACCTGGGCGGTGATGGAAGCGTCGTCAATCTTCTCGCCGACCGTTTCGGTCGGCTGGGCTGGAGTCGTGGCCACCGTCATCTCGTTATTGACCTCTTTGACGTTGTCAATGTCTTTGGCGTATTCGGTGGTCAGTTCCTTTTGGGCCTGGCTGGAGGCTTCGCCGCGCAGGCTGACGATGCCGTCTTTCACATACACGTCCGTCTTGGTGGCTCTCACGTTGCGATGGAACAGGAGCGCGGTTTTCACTTTCATGCCGATCCACGTGTCCGAGTGTTCGGCGGGGCTTTCCCCTTTGATGGTGAGTTGATTGTCCACGCTTTTGACTCCGGGCAGACTCTCCACGGTACTCTCGGCCAATGATTTGTGGGAACTTTCGGCAACGGTTCCCGTCAAGGTGACGGCACCATTCTTGGATTCGGTTTTGATCGAGTCGTCCTTGAGGTAGGTTTTGAACACGTGGGATTTCTTGGCGGACGACTCGATGCGGTCGTCCGTCTCGGAAGCGCGCAGTGATGCGCTGGTGACGAACATGGCGCCCGTGGCGACCAGGAGCGCGAGGGGATAGGCTGTTTTCATTTTCATTATGTTTTTCTTTCTGTGGTTACGTTTTTGTTGTTGTCAATTGTTATTGGCAGCACGCTACGCTGCGGGCCGGCGCGGCGCTATGGGGTGTAACCCTACCACGCATTTTGGAGGGGTTCCCCGAAAACGGATCCAGCCCAAGGTTGTTCGCGCATGGCAACCTTGGAAAAACTGGTCCGATGGGCATCCACTCCAACGGGGTTGTGGCTTGGGTCGTGGCGCGCGTCTTCCAGTGAAGCGTTGCGGCTCGACTCATTTCTGCTTCCGCGCCATGCGGGCCATCTCGTCCTCGCCGAGCGGGGCTTTGTGTTTCACCCGAAAGCTCTCGACCCATTCCCGGGCGAAGTCGCGTTGGAGTCGCCAGTTGATGGCGGCGGTGATACTCATCGCGACGACCGCGCCGAGGCTGGCCAGCGCCATGTCCTTGTGCGCATCCCATTCGTCGCCCTGCGTGCCGAGATACGCCTGGCCGAGTTCGCCACCGAACGCCGCAGCCGTGGCCCATTCCGCCAGTTCATAGAGCATGGACGTGGACATCGTCAGGTCGAGCGGCAGGAAATAGCCCCAGAACCCGCGCACGTTGACCACGCGCAGGAAGATTTCGCGCACCGGATACGCGAGCAACAGGCCGTAACTGAAATGCACGACGCGGTCGAAGTTGTTGCGTTCCCAGCCGACGAGGCTGTTGAAGGTTCGTCCGGTGAGATGCTGGAACCACACGTCGTAGGGGGTCTCCGAGTAGGTGTAATGCGCGCCTACTTGGTGCACGCACATGAACACGAAGATCAACGTGTAGGACACGCGGGAGAACAACAGCCGGCGATGAAACACGGCCAGGAGGGCAACCCCCGCGAGCGCGAGCGCGTTCTCCAACAGCCAAGCGCTGCGGTCCAATGGATGGATCGCCATCGCCACCCACCAGATGCTGAAGAGCGCGGCGAGGATCAACAAATAGTGCCGATGTGGAATCAACATGGCCGGTGGGCTGGCAAATCCCGCAGACTGCTTGTTCCCATTCGGCAGCAGCGCCCGCGCGCGTTTCAACCAGCGCCTCGCCCAAAGAAACTCCGTCGCCAGAATTGCCAGCCCCAACGGAATGACCAGAATGGCCGGGCCGGGCAACACGAGCATGGCGATACCCAGCAGCACCACGCTGCCGCCCAACACCGCGACCATGAGCTTGTGCGCGTGGCGCAACTTCAGGTGGGATACGAGCAGGCGGCATCTGGCGATGAGATTCATGCGTTTTGTAATGGCACCAACCGCCTCAGGCATTCGTGGGCGAACTCCATGTCTTGCTTGTCATTTGTGCCGGCTCATCGCGGTGAATCCCCCGGCGAACGGAGCACTTTTACCGGCTTCTTTTCCGGCTCCGCGCCGACGGGCAACGGCCGCAAGGGTGGTGGATTCGTCTTGTTCACGTATTTGCGGACGAGCCAGTGCCGCTGCAACCCTTCAATTAACCGCTCCAATTCGCGCATCGAGGTCTGCGTTTGCAAAACCAGCCCTGGAAGATCTTTGGCCTCTAGGCGGATGGCATCGCTGATCGCGGGGAGATTGGTGCTGGCTTGCTGGAGGTTGCCACTGGCCGTCTGGAGATTTTTCAGCGTGACCTGTAGTTCATCCACCGAACGGTTGGCGTTGACGAGCAGGGTCTTCAACTCGTCCGCCGCCGCAGGATCGGTCAGCAATTTTCCCACCGTGCCCTTGCCGGCCTGAACGTCGGTGGCCATGTTGTTCACGCGCCCGACCAGTTGGTCCAATCGCTCCCGCGTGGTGATAAGATTCGTGCCGAGCGTGGTCCAGGTATCCAGGCCACCATTGACTTTCTTCAATACAAGCATGGCCTCGGCGCGGACTTCCTCGACGGCCGCTTCCAGCGCACTTTGAAACTGCTCGTTGCAGACGATGGAAGCGTCCTTCACCGGCAACGGCTGGCCCTCGCCGCGCGTGATTTCAAAAAACGAATCGCCCGCCACGCCGAATTTCTTTTTGACGACCGCTGACGAGTCTGCGCGCACGAACCGGAAGAAGTCGCGGCGGATGTTTGCCTCGGCTTCCATCCGGCCGGTCGGGTCCGCAATGACATCGGAAACCGATCCCACGAGTGTGCCTAGAAAATAGACCTCCGATCCCTGCCGGATGCCCGCCGCCCCATCTGCGGGCAGAATGATCCGCAACGTGACATTGCTTTTGAACCAGCGCTGGCTGCGGCCCGTCCACACCACGGCGGCGATCAGCACGGCGACGACGACGAGCACGAACGTGCCGGTGATTTCATTGAGGCGCTTAAATTTGAGCCGGTGTTCCAGCCGTTGGCCCGGGCCATCACGGGGTAAGGGTTCAGGGGTGTTGGTCGTTTCGTTCATAGTCACAGGTAAGTCAGCAGCGATACCACGGCGGAGATGACAAACAGGCCGGCGACGGAACGGGTGAGCGCCCATTGCGTGGCTTGCGGGATTTCCGCGACGGACCCGCCGACACCCAGCCCGCCGATGCAACAGGACGCGCTCGCAAACAGTGCGGGCACAATGCTTTTGGCGAGGATGTTGAAAATGTCCTTGGGTTGAACCGCGCTGGAAATGGTGTCCACAAATAAAAACAAATCACGGCTGCCTTTCCCCATCCACGCCGCGAACAAGAAACCGCTCGCGAAGGCGAGGAGGATAAAAATAATCGTCAGGCAAAACGTGGACACCGCCATGCCCAGCACACGCGGCATCACGAGATGCAGGAACGGATCGCTTCCCTGCGCTTCCAGCGCGCGGACTTCCCCGTTGATTTTGAGGACTCCCAATTCGGTCGTCATCGCGCTGCCGCTGCGGACGATCACGATGAGGTTGATCAGCACCGGCCCGAGTTCACGCGCCACGACGGCCACCAGCAGCGGCCCGACCAGTTGTGACTGCCCCGCTTCACCAACCCAAAACGTGAGCTGCACCACCACCGACATGCCGACGAACACCGCCACCGCGCCGACAAACCAGAGCGGTTCGACGCCGATGGCCAGCACCTGCCGCGCAAACGCCTTTAACACCGTGCGCACCCAACATCGCGGGTGAACACAGACGCAGAACACCGTCCCAATCACCGCCGCCGCGTGTCGCAACTCATGCCACTGCGCCCAAACTTCCGCGCCCAACCTGGCGATCAAGCGCATGGGCGGGGAAGGAATCACACCCGCAACCATGGATGCTTCCGTGGACACGGCGCGTAATGATTACTTCGTGCCTTCTTGAATTTTGTCGCCGGCCTTTTCCATGTCTTTGCCGAAGCCGTGGGCCGTGTTGCAGCCCGTGCCGGCGATAGCCACAAGCGCGGTGACGAATAGTAGAAGAACGAAGCCTTTGAATAGTGTGATCATATTTTGTGTTTGGTTTGCGGTTGCTGGTTGCAATTTAGGTCTATTTTTATGAGTCATGCTACACCGCCGCATCGCGCTTCACTATGGGGTGTAACCCTACCGTGGATTATTCAGGGTAACTCGTCTGAAAACTGATCCGCGCGCCAGCCGGAATCACGGTTTATGCGCGAGCCTGATTCATTTGGAGCGACTAAAATAAAGTTGTTGGCTTAGCGGGAGAGAAGTTCGCTGACGGGCGACATCGCTGGGACGCGGTCGCAAACGACTTTGATCGAAACCAGGATCGGCACCGACAATAACGCGCCGGGCACACCCCAGAGCCACGTCCAGAAGATCAA
>CAYIOH010000290.1:2107-5664 GCA_964364975.1 uncultured Bifidobacteriaceae bacterium | reverse complement strand
TCCACCGCCGCGCCGTTCTTGCGGAACTCTGGCCGCGTGGAATTCTCCACCGCCTCAAAGAGATCCTTGTCGTGCGCGATTCTCAGCGGGACGCCGTAACACAGCGCCACGTAGCGGATTTTGGATTCGATGACTCTGCTTTCGACGCGGGCCGGCTTGCCGTTTGTGGCCGGAACTTCAATTGGGCCGTGACGCCAGAGCTTGGCGGCTTCGAGTTTCTTCGCGAGTGGCGTTTGCAGGTCGTTGTTATATTCCTTTCGGGAAATCTCCTCGCCGGCCGGCAAGGCGAAACCAAACACCTGATTTTTCGGCACCTGCCGTTTCGCCGCGTAATATTCCGCCAACGCCTTCGACTCGGGCAGGCGCGAGTTGTAAACGACTACGACTTCGTCGCCGCCCCCGGACGCGGACCCCGGCGCGAGCGTTCCCGCCAACCCGACGATGCTCAAAATAAATAATATGCGTTTCACACTTGATGGATTCGACCGCGAACTTGACGGGATGTTCTGGCTTTTCGCAAGAAATGTTCTGGCGCGTCCTCAAACCTCATAAATCATGCTTCACTACTCACCTTCAACCCGTCATACGCCAGCCACACGCCATCCGGCAATTCCGCCTGCGCCACGTCATGGTCGTAATCATGCGTCAGGTGCGTCAGATACGTGCGGCCGGCGCGGACACGCCGCGCTGCTGTCAGTGCCTCGTCCAGGCACATGTGCGTGCGGTGCGGTGCGAGCCGCATGGCGTCGAGCACGGCCACTTCCACGCCGCGCATTTGTTCCATGATGGCTGGCGGCACTTCCTTGCAATCACTCAGGTAGGCGAGGCGCTTGCAACCGCCCTGGATGAACAGATAGCCGTTGGTGCTCGTTGACCCATGCGGCACTGGCAGCGGAACGATTTCGAGGTCCCCGAGTTGAAACGGGCCTTCAATGAGATGCGGTTCCGGAATGAAATAACCCCGTGGCCGCGGCCCATCGTGAAAGGCATAAATGAACACGCGCCGCAAATCCCGCATCGTCTCCTCGTTGGCGTAAATCGGCAGGGCCTGGCCGCCGCGCAAGTCGCAAAAGCGTCGGCAATCGTCCAGCCCCATGATGTGGTCGGCATGCGAATGGGTGAAAATGATCGCATCCAGGAAACGGATGTTTTCGCGCAACGCCTGCAGGCGAAATTCCGGCGCGGTATCCACGACGAGTTTGACCTGGTCGGTCGCCACGTAAATCGAAGCTCGCGTGCGATGATTTTTCGGATTGGCCAGAAACTCCGGCGGGTAATCCTTGCCGATCAGCGGCACACCTTGCGACGTGCCGGAGCCGAGAAACGTGAACGAAAACGCCATGCTCAAAATTTTCTTTTGCCGAATGTTTGTTTAACCAGTCAAATGAGTGCCGACGAATCTACCGATGTTGACGACATTACGCATCAAAAACCTCGCCCTTGTGGCCGATTTGACGCTGGAACTCCAGCCCGGCTACAATGCCATCACCGGTGAAACCGGCGCGGGTAAGTCCATCCTCATTGGCGCGCTCAACCTTGTGCTGGGAGAACGCGCTGACCGCACGCTCATCCGCAGTGGCAGCGACAGTTGCTCGGTCGAGGCCGTGTTCGACGTGGCGAAACTCAAAGCGCCGCTAAAATCCTTCCTCGACGAGAACGGCCTCGAACCGTGCGAAGACGGCCAGCTCGTCCTCAGGCGCACCTTCACGACCAACGGCACGAACCGACAGTTCGTCAACGGCTCGCCCACGACGTTGAACATCCTCGAGGCCATCGGCGAATGGCTCGTGGACATCCACGGCCCGCACGACCACCAATCACTGCTGCATCCCGCGAAGCAACTCGCCATCCTCGACGCGTTCGGCGGTTTGGAAAAGGAGCGCGAGGTATTCGCTGAACTCGTTCGCCGTCGCGCCGCGCTTGAAACCGAAAAGTCCACGCTCATCGTGGATGAAAAGACCTACGCCCAACAACTCGACCTGCTCCGCTTTCAGGTGAAGGAAATCGAGTCCGCGCAACTGCAACCGGACGAGGAAGATCGGGTAACGCAGGAACACCAACGCGCCAGCAATGCCGCGCGACTGATCCAGTTGAGTCGCGCCGCGCTCGACTTGCTCTCCGAAAATGAGACTTCGCTTCAGACACAGGCCGGCGTGGTTGGACGCACCTTGCAGGAATTGCAGCGCGTGGACGCATGCGCCACGCCACTCGTGGAGTTGCACACACAAGCCGTCGTGAGTCTGGGTGAACTTCAGATGGAGTTGTCGCGTTACGCCGACAAGGTGGACGTTGACCCGGCGCGATTGCAGGAACTGGAGGAGCGCCTGAATCTCATCCACTCGCTCAAACGAAAATACGGTGCGTCGCTCGCCGAAGTCATCGCGTTCGGCAACGATGTGAAGCGCAAGTTGCAAAGCCTCGAATCCCGTGACGCCGAACTCGCCCGGCTCAACGTCGCGCTCGCGAAATTGGACGCGGAGTTACTGCGTTCGGGTAAAGAACTCTCGGCCAGGCGGCGCAAAGTGATTCCGCAACTCGCCAAAACCGTGGCCAAACAACTCGCCGACCTCGGCTTCACGCAGAGCAAATTTGACGTGGCGATTGATTCCGTAGCAGCCGAGGTAACGAGGCTCAAATCAGAAGCGGAAGATGGAAAGCAGCCAGGGGAAAACAGTCAGAGCCTTCTTACGTCGGCTGCTACAATCAAGCAGACCGGTTTCGACACCATCGAATTTCAATTCTCCCCAAATCTCGGCGAACCCGCAAAACCATTGCGCGCCATCGCGTCCTCCGGCGAAATGGCCCGCGTGATGTTGGCCCTCAAGACGGTGCTCGCCGCCGAGGACGAGATCCCCGTGCTGATTTTCGACGAGGTGGACGCGAACGTGGGCGGCGAGACCGCCAACGCCGTGGGCGAAAAGATGCAGCAGATTGCGGCGAAGCGGCAGGTGCTCTGCATCACGCACCTCCCGCAAGTCGCCGCGCCAGCCGGCGCACATTACGTTGTGACCAAGCAAATGAAGGACGGGCGCACGATTACGGAGGTCGCATTACTCGGCAAGAAGGAGCGCGTGGTGGAGCTAACGCGAATGTTGGGCGGACAAACCGATGCGGCGCGGAAACACGCGGAGACGTTGTTGAAGTGAACGATAGTGCGGAGGAATGGAAATCGGGGATAGAAATCAGCCAATTTACCGTCGGCGACTTCCGCCTATCCTCAAGTTAGACCACGTCATCTCTGTCTCTCCTTCCAATAACTCTGGAAAGCCTGAGTGCAGTCAGCGCACACAAAATCCCGAACACGACCCGAAGCTCGACCGTAAGGACGCTCTCCTTGGTATAACCAAACTCCGTGATGGGGAAACTGCTCGTGCGCTGGTTTCCAATACTCGATCACGTAACAAATCTCTCCCGGTGACATCTTGATGAAATCTGGTGTCATCGTAACCCCGTGAACTTCGCACTTCGGCGCTGGTCCGGTGTGGCGCGAAGCAATATCCACCGTGCCGCAACTAGCGAGAAGCAGCGCAATCAAACCAACCGCTGCGGCTTTGGAT
>CAYIOH010000290.1:0-2097 GCA_964364975.1 uncultured Bifidobacteriaceae bacterium | reverse complement strand
TGTCATCGCGTGTGAAGTGGTCGAACAGAACATGGACGGCGGATTCTTCCGCCTATCCTTTTTTTGTGAGACGATGGTACCCCGAACGTAACTGGCTGTCGAGCATCCGGTTGGTTTATTCCCCCCCATCGGATGCTGGTTAGCAAAGGCGGCGAACACCGTAGGTGTAGAATCGTTGTAGCCCCCGACCCGCTAAACTTGAAAGCTCCGTCAGGAGCGGCATCGGCCATGATTTCGCTCCTGACGGAGCTTGGGGCTTTTTTGCGGGGTGAGTTCTACAAAGA
Source organism: uncultured Bifidobacteriaceae bacterium (assembly GCA_964364975.1). Classification (GTDB taxonomy): domain Bacteria; phylum Verrucomicrobiota; class Verrucomicrobiia; order Limisphaerales; family JADLHS01; genus JALOTT01. The sequence goes on along the minus strand of CAYIOH010000290.1, from coordinate 1,813 downwards.
TGCCGCGCCGACGGCGCTGCCGGCGTCACACGGTGGCTGACTTTCGGCGCGGATATTTCAGTCGAGTGAGCACCACGAGCGCCGCCAATACAACGCACAGCCACCCAAACCAATCGCCGTGTTCGTTGTAAAATGTGCGAGGGCGATTTTCTCCCGGCGCGAGCACGGGAATTCGCGCGGTCATCACGCCCGCGCCATACACGCTGCCGGTTTTGTCGCGAAATATTTCTCGCAACCGGCCTCGTGAATCAATCCAGCAGGTCAGGCCGTTGTTGCAACAGCGCACGAGAGGGAGGCCGTTTTCCACGGAGCGAAAAACCGCGCTGGCGGCGTGTTGCCATTGCTCCGCGCCTTCACCAAACCAGCCGTCGTTCGTGAGATTCACGAGGAAATCCGTGTCGTCATCCGCGTATTCGCGCACAAGTTGCGGGAAAACGTCCTCGAAACAGATGAGCGTGGCGGTTTTGATTGGAGCGCCGAGCACCGAACCGGCCTGTTGGAGTTCACGCTTTAGCGTGTTCCCCGGCCAAGCTAAAGCTTGAACTCCAACTTCCATTTCAAACGGCACCAGCTTGTCTCCGGACGTGAAACCGCCGGTGATTGGTGTAAACCATTTCACGAACGGCAGCCACCGAATGAGCGGAATGAATTCGCCGAACATGACGAGGTGGCGCTTGTGATACAGGTTGGCCAGTTGGCCGCCCGGGCTTACGAGAAAGCTGCTGTTGAAATAATCACCGTCGTCGGGGTTGGTCGAACCGACTCGGCGCTCGGCGTCATCGCTGCCGATAATCATCCAGACGCGGTTCGACCGCGCGAGACCGGTGATGGCGCGAAACGTCTCCTCATCGTAGCGAATCATTTTCGGAACGGCGGCTTCGGGCCAGAGCAGCAAGTCGGTTTTGTTCGTAAGGGCTTGGGTGGTTAGTTCGAGCAACTGGCGGAAGCGGTTGTCGTTTTCCTTTTCGTTCCAAATCATCGTTTGCGGGATGCTCGGCTGTACGAAAGTGACGCGCAGCGTCGGGCCGTCAGAGATCGGTTCGCGCAATTTGCCGAAGCCGAAAATAAACACCGCCACGAGCGCGGCCAACGGCAGGATAATTTCGCCCAGCCAGGCGTGTCGCACCGTGGGCTGCCGCAAAATGGCGAGCACGGCCGAAAAAATCGAAAGCGAAACCCAAACGACCAGGAATGAAACGCCATAAACGCCGGCGACGGAGGCGATTTGAATCAACGGCAACATCCGATATTGCGACGTGCCGATGAGATTCCACGGAAAGCCGCTGAGCAGTCGGCCCACTATCATCTCAAGCGCCACCCAGATAGCTGCGCCAGAGAGCGACCACGCCGTGCGCCGCGCCCAACTTCCCACGCCGACTTTTCCGGAGAGCAACCAGACCCAAACCGCCGGATACAGTGCGAGATAGGCGCTGACCGATACCAGGCCCAGGATCGGGTAGCCCCGCACCGGAATCAGCAGCAGCCAGTAAAGCGACGCGAGGTAATGAGCCAGTCCCGCCACGTAACCGATGCGAAAGGCATCGCCGCCGGTCTTGCCGTGGGCTGCGGCGAGTATGAACGCCGGCGCGACCCACGCCAGTCCGGCGAGGCCGATTTCGAGAAAGGCCGCCGCCAGTAGCAGTCCCGCGACGATGGCGAGCGGGTAGCGGCTGCGCAGAAGGATTTGGCCCGCGAGATGTTTCAACGCGGCGAGCTTGGCGGAAAAACGCGGAAAGGCAAGTTTGCGGGTAGGGCGCTGTTGGTAGGGCGCGTCACTCCGAGACTGTCTCAAAACTCCGGACCGATTTTGAAT
>CAYIOH010000289.1:0-5680 GCA_964364975.1 uncultured Bifidobacteriaceae bacterium | reverse complement strand
CACCGGCCGACGCCATAAAACCGCCAGAGCCTGCCCCGCCGATGAACGAGCCGACGGGCGTCCTGACACTCCGCGATGCGCTGGCACTGGCGTTAATGGAAAACCCGGACCTCGCGCCGTTTGCCTGGCAGGAGCGCGCGAATGAAGCGCGCATTCTGCAAGCCGGATTGAGGCTCAATCCCGAATTGGGTTTGCAGGTGGAGGACGTTCTTGGCACGGGCAGTTTCAGCGGTGGACGCGAAGCGCAAACCACGCTCCAACTGAGCCAGGTGATTGAACTTGGCGGCAAGCGGGCGGCGCGGACGGAGGCAGCCGCGCAGGCGCGTGGCGTCACCAAGTCGGAGTATGAATTGAAGCGGGTGGAAGTCTTGGGCGATGTCACACAACGGTTCATTCAAGTCGTGGCGAACCAGCACGCTTTGGATCTGGCGCTCACCAATCGTCAGTTGGCTGAAGACGCGCTCCGCACCGTGCAAGAGCGTGTAACGGCCGGGAAAGGCTCGGCGCTTGAGGAGAGGAAGGCGCAAGTCGCGTTGGCTCGCGGCGAGGTGCTCGTCGAGGGAGCGAGGCATGAATTGAACGCGGCGCGGAAGAAGCTCGCCGCGAGCTGGCGAAGCACCCAGCCGGTGTTTGAACGGGCGGAAGCAGACTTGTTCGCCCGCAAAACCGTTCCGCCTTTTGAGGGCCTCGTGAATCACATTTCCAAAAGCCCGGAAATCGCCCGCTGGGTTTCGGAGAAAAATCTTCGCCAAGCGGAAATCAAACTGGCCGACGCACGGCGGATTCCGAACGTAACCGTGGGCGGAGGCATTCGCCGCCTGGAAGGTCCGGGCGACGAGTCGTTCGTGTTCGGCTTTTCCATGCCGCTGCAACTCTTCGATCGCAATCAGGGCGGCGCGGCGGAAGCGCGGGCGTTGCTGGGCAGGACGGAGGCGGAACAAAAGGCGTCTGAGGTTCGCCTTGGCATTGTCCTGCTGGGCCTTTACGAGAAGATGGGGCGTGACCTTCGCGTGATGGAAGCGCTGCAAAAGGACATTTTGCCCAAGGCGGAAGATGCGCTGGCAATTTCGCGGGATGGTTTCGCGCAGGGTAGATTTTCCTATCTCGAAGTGCTCGACGCGCAGCGCACCATATTCGATGTCAAACAGGAATACATCCAAACGGCCACGTCCTATCATCAATTCCTCGTGGAGATGGAACGGCTGATTGGGCAGCCCATTGACGGCGGCGAACCGCAACGGTGAACCCCATGACCTTCAAATTCTGATAAAACTGAAACCCATTTACCTATGAACAAAAAGCAAATTACGGCAGTCATTCTCGTTCTCCTTGCTGGCGCAGGCATCACCTGGTTTGTGATGCGCAACGCCAAACCCGCGTCCCTCGTTTCCGGCGAGGGCGGCCACGGCGGTGAAGCCGCCGCCGAAGCCGCCAAAGGGCCGCACGGCGGACGCCTGTTGAGCGAAGGCGATTTCGCCACCGAAGTCACCATTTTCGAGCGCGGCGTGCCGCCGGAGTTCCGCGTTTTCTTCTACGACAAGAACAAACCCATTGATCCAACCGAAGCGAAGTTGACGATTGAACTTCATCGGCTCGGCGGACGGGTGGACAAGATTGGCTTTGCGAAGCGGGAAGACTACCTGCTCGGCGACAAGGAAATTGTCGAGCCGCACTCGTTCGACGTGAAGGTCATCGCCGAGCGTGGCGGGAAAACGTCTCGCTGGGAATACGATTCCTACGAAGGGCGCACGACCATGACGCCCGAGGCGGTGAAGAATTCCGGCATCGTCAGCGAAACGGCTGGGCCGGCCAAAATCAAAACGACCATCAAAGTCAATGGTCGCGTCCTGCCCAACGAAGACCACATGACGCACGTCATTCCGCGTTATCCCGGCATCGTGAAGAAAATCAACAAACGCTTGGGTGATGCGGTAGCCAAGGATGAGGTCGTGGCTGTTGTTGAGAGCAACGAAAGCTTGCAGTCCTACGAAGTGAAATCGTCCATCGCCGGGACGGTCATCGGGAAGGACGTAAGGCAGGGCGAATTCGTCACGGAAGGCGAGGTGATTTACACCGTGGCCGACCTCGGCACGGTGTGGGTGGACTTGAATGTTCACCGGAAGGACTTCGACAAGCTCAAGTTGGGAGAAGCCGTGACCATTTTCGCGGGCGAAGGCATGACCAACGCGACGGGCACGGTGAGTTACATCTCCCCGTTCGGCGCGGAAGACACGCAGACGATGCTAGCGCGGGTTGAGTTGCCCAATCCCAAAGGCGACTGGCTTCCGGGCCTGTTCGTCACCGGCGAAATTGCTGTGGAGGAAGCTGAAGTGCCTCTGGCCGTCAAGACGAGCGCCCTTCAGACCTTCCGCGATTGGCAGGTGGTGTTCATGCAGGACGGCGGAACGTTTGAAATCGCCATTCTGGAGTTGGGCCGGCGCGACGCCGGATGGGCAGAAGTCCTCTCTGGACTGAACCCCGGCCAGAAATACGCCGCCGAAAACAGCTTCATCATCAAAGCCGACATCCTGAAGTCCGGCGCATCTCACGACCATTAACCGGAGTCTCCCATGAAAGAAATCAAAGCCATCATCCAGCCGCATATCGTCACCAAAGTCGTGCGCGCCTTGCACGAACTGCCGCACTTCCCCGGCTTGACCCTCAGCGATGCGCGCGGCCAGGGACGCGGGCGCGGCGCGGGCGGTTCTTACAAAGTGACCGAGGACGACATTGATTATCATCGCAAGGTAATCCTCGAAGTGGTCTGCAACGACGACCTCGCGGCGAGCATTGCCGAAACCATTCGCCAGGCCGCCCACACCGGCAACAAGAGCGATGGAATCATCCTCGTCAGCGAACTTGGCGAAGTGATTCGCATCCGCACCGGCGAAAAACAGGAGCAAGCGGTCTAAAGGATTTTTTATGCTCGAACATATTATCAATTTTTCCATCCGCCAGCGCTGGCTCATCCTCATCGCCACTGCTGCCATCGTCGCGCTGGGCATCTACAATTACCAGCGCCTTACGATTGACGCCGTGCCGGACATCACCAACGTCCAGGTGCAAATCAACACCGAAGCCACCGGCTACTCGCCGCTCGAAGCCGAGCAGCGCGTCACCTTTCCCATCGAGACCGCGATGGGCGGATTGCCGCACCTTGAATACACCCGGTCTGTCTCGCGCTATGGCCTGTCGCAAGTGACCGTCATCTTCAAGGACGGCACGGACGTTTACTTCGCCCGCCAACTCGTCAACGAACGCATCCAGGAGGTGAAAAGCAAACTGCCGCCCGGCATCGAGCCATCGCCCGGCCCGATCACGACGGGCCTGGGCGAGATTTACATGTTCAACGTCGAAGCCGAAGCGGGGGGGCGCAACGCCGAAGGAAAGGAAATCACGACCACTGATTTGCGCACCGTGCAGGATTGGCTCATCAAACCGCAACTGCGCAATGTGCCCGGCGTCATTGATGTCAATTCCATCGGCGGCTTCGTGAAGCAATATCACGTCACGCCGCATCCCGACAAACTGCGCGCTTACGGCATGACCTTCCGCGACCTGATGACGGCGCTGGCCGACAACAACGCCAACATCGGCGCGGGTTACATCGAGCGGAATGGCGAGCAATATCTCATCCGCAGCCCCGGCCAGGTCGTGGGGATTGCGGACATTGAGCAAATTGTGGTCGGCAACCGCGATGGCATTCCCATTCACATGGACGATGTGGCCGACGTTTTTCTCGGCAAAGAACTCCGCAACGGCGGCGCGACCAAGAACGGAACGGAAGTCGTGCTCGGCACGGTGTTCATGCTCATCGGCGAGAACAGCCGCACCGTTTCCGAGCGCGTGCATAACAAGATGGCAGAGATCAACAAGTCGCTACCGGAAGGCATCGTCGCGAAGACCGTCTATAACCGCACCGACCTCGTCAACGCGACCATCGAGACTGTAAAAAAGAACCTCTTTGAAGGCGCGGCGCTGGTGGTGGTGGTTTTGTTTCTGTTGCTGGGAAACATCCGGGCCGCCCTCATCACGGCGCTCGTCATTCCGCTCTCAATGCTGTTCACCATCACCGGCATGGTCGGCACCAAAATCAGCGGCAATCTGATGAGTCTCGGCGCGCTCGACTTCGGCCTCATTGTGGATGGCGCGGTCATCATCGTGGAGAACTGCATCCGCCGATTGGGCGAGGAACAGCACAAACTAAAACGCCTGCTCACGCGCCCGGAACGATTCGAGGTCGTCCGCGACGCCACCAAAGAAGTCATTCGCCCCAGCTTCTTCGGCATCTTCATCATCATGGTGGTCTATCTCCCCATCCTCAGCTTGAGCGGAGTCGAGGGCAAAATGTTTCACCCGATGGCCCTCACCGTCATCATGGCGTTGATTGGCGCGATGATTTTCACGGCGACGTTCGTTCCTGCGGCGGTGGCCATCTTTCTGTCCGGCAAAATCTCCGAGAAGGAGAACATCCTCATGCGCGCGGCGAAGGTGGTTTATGTGCCGGCCTTGAAATTCTGCCTGCACTTTCGGGGGGCGGCGGTTCTCGCGGCTGTAGTTTTGGTGGTCATCAGCGGCGTCGTCGCCTCCCGCATGGGCACGGAATTCATTCCGAGCCTGGATGAAGGCGACGTGGCCTTGCACGCCTTGCGCATCCCCGGCACGAGTCTGAGTCAAGCGATTGAAATGCAACACGCCTTGGAACGACGCCTGAAACAGTTTCCCGAAGTGAAAAATGTTTTCGCTAAAATGGGCACGGCGGAAATCGCGACTGATCCCATGCCGCCCAGCGTCGCCGACGGGTTCATCATCATAAAGCCGCGCAAGGAATGGCCCGACCCGAAAAAGCCCAAAGCGCAACTGGTCGCGGAATTGGAAAAGGCGGTGAAGGAAATCCCCGGCAACAACTACGAGTTCACTCAGCCCATCCAAATGCGCTTCAACGAACTCATCGCGGGAGTGCGCAGCGACGTGGCCGTGAAATTGTTCGGCGAAGACATGGCGGTGTTGCAGCAATTCGGCAAGCAGATCGAAAAGGAGATGGAAACCATTCCCGGCGCATCCGACGTGAAACTGGAGCAGACCACCGGCCTCCCGCTGATGAGTATTACGCCGAAACGCAATGCCCTGGCGCGTTACGGCTTGAGCATCGCCGATTTGCAGGAAGTGATTGAGATCGCCCTCGGCGGCAAAGCGGCGGGCGAAGTGTTTGAAGGCGACAAGCGCTTTGAAATCATCCTGCGCCTGCCGGAAAATCTCCGCACCGACATCAATGGCCTGGAACACCTGCCGGTGCCGCTGCCCAAACGCGAGGGGAACGGCAACGGCGCAGCGCGCGTGACGCGAGTTTCCAACCCGGCTTTCGGAATCTCCAATCCACAAGCGTTCATTCCCCTCAGCGAAGTCGCCGACATCACCATCGCGCCGGGGCCGAACATGATTAACCGCGAGAACGGCAAACGCCGCGTCGTCGTCACGGCCAACGTCCGCGGACGCGACCTCGGCTCGTTCGTCGCGGAAGCGCAGCAGCGCATCGCCGCCAAAATCAAGATTCCCGCCGGTTATTGGCTTTCCTGGGGTGGCCAATTCGAGCAATTGATGTCGGCGACCAAGCGACTGCAAATCGTCGTGCCAATCGTCCTGCTCCTGATATTCTTCCTGCTCTTCACCACTTTCGGGA
>CAYIOH010000288.1:0-5681 GCA_964364975.1 uncultured Bifidobacteriaceae bacterium | reverse complement strand
GTGCCGGTTCCGGTTCGGTGCTTGTGTTCACCGACCTCTCCGGCACGGCCACTTGTCTGACGCCGGGCGGTGAAGTTGTCTGGACCAACGCGTTCGCCGCAGGTCCGTGCAAAGCACCGCCGCAAACCATTTCACTGAAGCCGGGCGAAGATTCAGTCTTGTTACCCGCAGGTTCAACACTTTTCTGTTGCGATGCCGCCGGGGCCGTCCGCTGGCGCCGCGATCTCAACAACGAGATCATGACGCGGCCGGAAGTGCTTTCGCTCGCTGACCGCCGACTCATCCTTTGCGGCACCGCCTCCGGATCGCTCATCGCGCTCGACCTCGACGGGAAAGTCGTTTGGGAACTGGCAACGGGAGACACGTTCAGCAATTGGATCACCTTTCTGCCTCGTCGCAATGCCGAGCCGCTCATTCTCTTCACGGGTCTCTGGGGAAACCTTCATGCGGTGGACATTCGAGGGCATCACGTATGGACTCACTTGTTTCGCACCAAGACTCGGGGCGCACCTTTGGTGCTGGACGCCAACGGCGACGGTCGCGCCGAAATCTTTGTCCCGACGTTCCATCAACGTGTCTTTGCCTTCGATGAAGATGGACGACTCAAAGACGACATCCGGCTGTCGGGCGTCATGCCTTCCGCGCTGGTGCCGATAACTGATTCCGCTTCCGGCCACCCGGACCTTTTGGTGACGACCACGACGCTGCTTGCTTACCGCCTCAGACTCGGACCACCAAAATCGCCGTACGGAAAAACTCCTGAGCCACTAAACGTCACGCTGTATCCTCCAGTGACCTCGGATAACCATGAGCACCCGGCCCTTGTCGTCAAGAATCCCAACGGCGCGCTGATCAACGTGCAAGTCTCGCTGACGGACACTCAGGGCTGGACGAGGATCATCGGCAGTCTGACTTCGCGCTCAGCTTTTGAAATTCCCCTGCCGGCCATTGTTGGCAAAGCCGACTGGTCGTTCCAAGCCACGGCGGCAGACGCTGCTGGCAAAGTGCTGGATGAAAAATCCTGGAAGATTCCGCCCCGGCTACAGATTGAACCTGAGTCATCGCCGCCAGCCGGGCTGCGCGCCTGGCCCACGCTGCCTTTCGCTTCCTTTGCCGAAACCCGGCTGGCTCCGTTCGCCGACGAAATCAAACCGGGCGCGCCGTATCAGGTTTCGGTGGAGAATCTTTACCTCGACGAAGCCGATCAGGTGGCATTCATCGTCGCATCCACGCGCGACGAACCAACGCAAGCCCGGGTTACGCTGACTCGTCCCACGCGCAAGGATGGCGTGGCGTTCGGCGGAAACATCGTGCTGCGTGAAGTAATCTGCACCGGCTCAGTCAACGGCGAAAAAGTTCCCGACGCATTGCCCGCGCTGGGCGATGCCGGCTTGATCACGATTCCCGCTCACCGCTCCGTGAAAATCTGGGTCAGCGTGGACGCGCGCGGCGCGCAGCCGGGAAACTACACCGGCCAGGTTTCAATTGCGGCACTCAACGCGGACGCGAAAAAAATCGAATTGCCCGTGAATCTAGAAATGGTGAATCTGCGCCTGCCCAAGGAATTTCCGCTGACGCTCTGCACCTGGGACTATGTGCCGAATCGCTGGTTCCCTTCGCGCACCCAGGAAGTTCTCGACGACATGGCGCGGCATGGCGTGAATGTTTTCCCGCGCACGATCATCCCGCCCGGACGCGTGGACGCCGCCGGCAAACTGACCATTGATTGGCCCGTGCTGGATGCCGAATTGGACCGCCTCGATCATCGCGGCAAAATTCTGTTTCACCTGAATCATCCTCCCATTGAGTTCGCAGTGAAAAAGACTGACGAGGAAAAACGCCCCAGCGAACTCGAATACATTCGCAACCTGCGCGATCACTTGCGGGAGCGCGGTCGGGGCTACGCGGACTACGCCTTCTACCTGCTGGACGAGCCGGGCCTCGATTACGGCCCGAACGTGGCCATTCTGGTGGATGCGGGAAAACTGTTCCGCGAGGCAGACCCCAAACTCCTCACCTACACAGATCCCGTGCCCGGCTTGTCGTGGAAGGATTATGAACGCATCGAGCCGCTGGTGGACATCTGGACGCCGAACATGCGGCTTGTCTCCGGCCTGCTCTCTGGCGACCCGCGTATCCAGCGGATCATGAAACAGAAGACCGTTTGGTCTTACGAGTGCGTCGGCCAGGTCAAGTCGCTCTCACCGCTGCGTTACAACCGCGCCAACGCCTGGCGGGCGAAGTTTTTCGGCCTGAGCGGCATCGGTTTTTGGACGCACAGCACGACGCAGGTGGACCCGTGGCACTCCGACACGAGCAAGAACGACGAATATGCGCTGGTCTATCCCAGTGAGTTGCCCGTGCCGAGTGTGCGATGGGAAGCCGTGCGCGATGGGTTGGAAGATGTCGCCGCCATCGCGTTGCTCGAAGATCAAATCCAACGGCACCGCAAGGCCGGGACAAAGGGCGAGCGAGTCCAGCAAGCAGAGAAAACGCTCCGCATCGTCTTGCGCGACGTGATGGAGCTATCGGATGAAGCCTTTATCGAGAGCCGCGACTTTCTGCGCGCCGGAGATCGCGTGCTCGGCCACACATGGACGGACATGGAACTGTTCCGCCGACATCGCGCAGAGATTGCCAGGCTGACTTTGGCGTTGAGTGCCGAGTAATCGCTGCACCATCGGTGGCCGGCTTCAGCGTCCGGTATCCAAACCGAACGTTGCTGAGCGAGCCAACGGATCGGCGGTGACGGGTTTTTCAGGCAGCCCGTTGACGCGGTCAGGCGAACAGAACACCTCAATCTTCAGCGGCTGGTCCGCGAACGTCACCGGACCGTGAGCCAAACCTTGGACGGGATCAAAAAAGAAAACCGCGCGTTTTCCCGCGACAACGATTTTCTCGATGCCAGGCTTTGCTCCTGCCACAAAGACCGTGTCTTGCAAACCGGCCGGGCCATGCACCTCGAAGGTGAGCTTTCGTTTTTTGGCGTTCCAGACCTCGGAGATTCTTTTGCCGCCCCAGAGATGGCAAGGCGCATTGAGCGGTTGTTGTCGCAGGATGAAGAGCCGGAGGTTCTGGCCGGGGACAGACAGCTCAGTGAAAGCCTGGTTGATGGCGTCGCCCCGGAAGGTTTTCGCAACTCTTTGGTGGACATCGAAGAGGAGGTAATCCTGTTCGGGCAAGATTCCAAGCGTCTGTGGCGAATGAAAAGCTAGCGACGTTTTCTGGGTTGTGGAACTCATGTTAGCAACCGGGATAAGCCAGTCGCCCCACACTTGATTGCGATAGACGGTCGCGCAGGTCAGGGGAGTGGTCGTGGCAAACAGACTGGCAGAGTCGGCGAAATAGAAGGGCTTGGACTCATACAACCCGAAATAGTGTTGGGCGAGGTTGTAGGTTCTCGTGTAGAGCAGTTCGAGGTCGGTGACACCCGCTGCGTGGGGAAATTTCTTGGGGAAAAGCCGCCAGTCCAATTGCGTGTACTGCCCGCCGCCGGTGAGCAGGTCGTAGTTGTAGGCAACGGCAGTTGCACAACGAACCGATTCGTCGTCGCCCGGCCAGATCATTCCCTGGGCATGAAGATTCTGGACTGCGGCACTGTAATTGTTCCAGTAGTTCTCCACCGAACCGAAAGAGTAACCCTCGCCGTAGAGTTGGGCGTCGAAATCACAGATGACCGGCAGAATGAAGCCCGCGGTGCAGTGGCTGACCAGGACCAGGTGCGGGCATTTGCTCCGCATCAGTTCCCGGCGTCGCCAATTCATTTCATGAAGTTCGATCAGACAGTCATAAACTGGCCGGGGATGGCCATGTTCCTTCCAGAGCGTGCAGTTGGGATAAGCCAGATTGTCGTCCAGGTAGATGCCGTCCACCGGGAACCGGTCCAACATGCGGGCGAGGTTGGCCAGCCGGTATTCGGCCAGACCGTTGGGCGAAGCCAGACAGGTGGCCGCGAGATCGCAATAAGGATCCATCTTGGCCGTGTAATGACCGACATAGTTGAACCCCTGCCAGAGCGGCCACTTGTTCTTGGCCTTCATGGTTTGAACGCCGGGCGCGCTGTTGAACATGAGATCGGTGTTTTCTTCCCAGAGAAAAAGCATTCCGAGTTCATGCACCTTGCGGAGGACACGTTGGAGTTCCCCGGCGGGCGGGCGGGGTTCGCCCGGCGTACCGAGGCGATGCATCTGGAACAAATTAAAACCCCACTGGGCGACACTTGTGATTTCTGCGTCCGTCGGATACGGAAACTTCGCATCGCCGATCCAGGTGAACATCCGCAAATCGTGGGTCCGGGGATGAGGCAGCCGATTGGGGGCCAGACTGATTCCCACGCGAAAACCAAACTCCTCGCCCGCCTTGAGCAGGTAGGGTTGGTCACCGGGCGCGACGTGCACCAGGTACTGAGACAGGGAAACCTGCGCAAGTTTACCCTCTTTGCCGGTCACTTCGACCGTGGCTGTTTCCAGGTTTGTTCGACTCAAGTGGATGGCGCCACCGTCGGTAAAAATCGCCAGCGCCGCACTCGGGCTGAACACGCTCAGGCAGGAGGTCAACGTGGCCAGCCGAACAGCGTTGCCGGATTCAGGCAGCCGGCCGCGCGCGGCGTTGCCGCCGTGCTCATCTCGCCGCTTGTGCAGGTAACTGCTGAACTGGCCTTGCGCGGGCAGCCGATACACGATGGCCTTTTCCACCTGCAAGTCGGCACGCGGAATCAGCTTCACCGTCGAAACCACCACGCCGTCGTTGAAGAACGTGTGCAAAACGGTGTAGTCCACTTCCGGCCCGCGTTTTTCAGGGTCGTGAAGGATCCCCCTGGCTTGGATTACGACCTGATCCTTTCCGTCCGTGACGACGTTCAGCGTGCAGGAATTCAGGGGGGAGGCCAGTTGATAGCGGTCAATCAAGACGTCGGCGGGGCCGCTGGTCGCGATGACTTCCGGTCCCTCGCGCACCACGCGCAGGGCGCTTATCGCACCAGTCGTTTTCTGAACGCGATACGTAAACGTTGGCCCGTTGATGACAAACTCCCCTGCGGTTTTGGAAAGACTGAGTGCTTCCGTCGGAAGCGGTTCGCGCAAGACAGCGCCGATCGTTTTGCTGGTTCGCCCAGCGTCGCCGGCCCAGGCTGGCGCGGTTGCCGCCACCAGCAGGAACAGGGCAAGCCCGGTCGCAAATCGTCGGCACACCTGACGTTTCACGTTCATCATCAAAAAGGAATCTTCTACTCGAGGCGCACGAGCTTCCACACGTCGGATTCCATGTTGTTTCCGGCCACGACCCACAGCGCGCCGTCATGCACGAAAACGCTCGCGGCATGGCGCGGTTTCCAGGGAGTGTCCGGCAGTTCTTCCCAATGCACACCGTCGCTCGAAGACCAGACGTCGTTACGGTTCGCGCCTTTTTCGCAGCCTTTTTGGTAGTAACCTTCCAGCACCCAGAGACGATCATCAAACACGGCCACATCGTGATACTCGCGCGGCGACCAGGGGGCGGATTTAAGGTGGCGCGTCCAATGGATTCCGTCGCTGGAACTCCAGACGTCATTGTAGAATTTCCGCAGCGGCACGCGCGGCGTATCGTAAGTGCCGCCGCCCAGAATCCAGATGCGCCCTTTGAAAACCGCGCTGCCGCCAATCAAACCGCGCGACGACCAGAATGGTTTCCGGGGAACGATCTTT
>CAYIOH010000287.1:0-5685 GCA_964364975.1 uncultured Bifidobacteriaceae bacterium | reverse complement strand
AACGCGGCGCGGCGTTCTGCCAGTACGTGAACGCGCAGGATGCCGGCGAATTCGCCGCCCAACCGGCACATGCGGCTCTCCAGCCAGTTGCCGCCGTGGTCGGCCACGAGGCGGGCGACTGATTCCACCAGACCGGTGCGATCCTTGCCGATGACGGTCATGACGAGTTGCACTTGCATGGCGGCAGTGTGAAGGCAAGAAGCTGACGAAACAAGCGTTGACCTCTCCAGTATTTTATGTCTTCTCGTCTTGACGGTTAGTGTAGGGTTACATTGAGTTACATTATGAGTCCGCAAACCACAGCGAAATTGATTGGGGTCGCGATTTTGATTTTTGTCGCGGTCATCATGGCGTCCTCCGGCACGTATGTCATCCAACCCGGTTATCGGGGCGTGGAGGTAACCCTCGGCAAGGTGTCCCCCGCCTTCAAACCCGAGGGCTTCGGGTTCAAGGCGCCGTTCATCACCAGGATTTATCCCGTCTCCATCCGCCAACAGACGTCCGAGGAGAAAGCCGAGTGTTACTCGGCGGATTTGCAACAGGTGGCGGTGGTCTTGCGCGTGCTCTACCGGATTCCAGAAGGCTCGGTCGTCAACTTGTTTCAGGGCTATAGCGGCGAACCTTTCGAAACGCTCATCGCGCCCCGCGTCCAGGAGGGACTCAAGGAAGCGGCGGCGCAGCAGAGCGCGGAGCAAATCGTCAAGAACCGCGAACTCATCAAGTCCCGCGCCCTCGAACTCGCCCGGGCGAAGATCGGCGATGTGCTGATCGTCGAGGACATCGTTGTCGAGGACATCACTTTGACCAAGGAACTCAAACAAGCCATTGAACAGAAGATGGTCCAGGAACAGGATGCGGCGAAGGCCAAGTTCACCCAGCAACGCACCCAAATCGAGGCGGACACCGCCGTCATCAAGGCCGCGGGCGAAGCCAAGTCCATTGTCATTCGCGGCGAGGCGCTCAAGGAAAATCCCGCGTTCGTGGAACTCCAGATCGTGGATCGCTGGGACGGGATTGCGCCGCTCATCATCGGGAGCGGTGGCAACGTGCTGATGACCCTGCCCGACCTCGAAAGCCGTCGCAAATAAAGGTGTACCATGCCAAACAGCTCATCTCGTTCTCCCAACTGGGGCGGTGAATACTCCAATATTCAGATCCCCCCCTTTCTGCCCAAATTGATCGCCATCGCCGTCGTCGTGTTGGTGCTCGTCATCATCGGCGCGGCGTCCAGCTACATCATCCAACCCGGTACGCGCGGCGTGAAAATCACCCTCGGCAAGGCGGAGGACAAATTTCTGCCGGAAGGCTTCGGCTTCCGCACGCCGTTCATCACCCAAATTGTCCCCGTGTTGATAAAACAACGCACCGTGGCGCTGCGGGCGGATTGTTTTTCCTCGGACCTCCAACAGGTCACGGTGGAAGTGCGCGTGCTGTATCGGGTGCCCGAGGCGTCGGTCGTGCAAATTTTCCGGCAATACGCGGGTGACCCGTTCGACAGCCTCATCGCCCCGCGCGTGCAGGAGGCGCTCAAGGAAGTCACCGCCGCGCTGACCGCCGATCTGATCGTCAAACGCCGCGACGCGGTCAAAACCAATGCCATTGCCGCCGCGCGGTCGAAGATTGGCGAAATCCTTTACGTGGATGACATCGTCATTCGCAACATCCAGCTTTCCAAGGAACTCGAAACCGCCATCGAAGCCAAGATGGTGGCCGAGCAGGAGGCCGAACGCGCCCGCTTCACGCAAGTGCAGACCAAAGTCGAAGCGGAAACGGCGGTGATTCGCGCCGAGGGGGAAGCCAAGGCCATCCGCGTTCGCGGTGAGGCGCTGAAACTCAACCCCGCCTTTCTCCGGCTGCAGATCGTCGAGAAATGGAACGGTAAATCGCCGCTCGTCGTGCCGTCCGACCCGAACAACTCCGGGCCAAACCTGCTCCTGCCCCTCGGCGCGATCGAGCATCCCCCCATACCGTGAACCCGCGGCTGCGTGCTTGCCTGCGCGCCGCGGTGTTAATCGCGGTGTGCGTGATCCTGTTCCGGATTTTTCCGAAAGCTTTGGCCTTCACGGAAATGGCCGCGCGCGAGCTGCGCTATTTCTGGTGGTTGATCCTGCTGGTGGCGCTGGCGCTGTGGTTGATTTGGGGCTTTCGGCGGCGGCCGTGAAGAGCGCGGAATTCATGCCGCGACAAGTCGCCTCTTGATCATCGAAGGATTACGACTCACGCAGCGCGATTTGTCACTTAACTGAATCCCCGGCTGGTTCAACGCTTAAAGATGGGGAAAACCTGCATCGCTATGGGTTCGCTCCATCCGCTTGCGGTTGCCGAAACTACATTCTGAAATGCGCACCCTTCTGCACCGCATAGAGGTTGCGCATGGTCGCGACGTAGAGCACGCCGTTGGCGGCCGTCGTCGTGGCGCTGACCGGATCGCCAAGTTCAAGTGAGGCGAGCAGTTTCTTCTCCTTGCTCGCGGCGAACACATAAAAATCACCGCTGCGCGTGCCGAGATAGACTTTGCCGTCGGCAACATACGGCGATGCCCAGACTTCCCCTTTGATTTCCGCCGTCCAATGCGGCTTGCCCGTCTTCGCGTCCACACAATGAAACGTGCGCCCGCAATCCGCAATGAACACCATGCCATCGTGAACCGCCGGTGTGGACATGACGTGCTTTTCCAGCGGAGAAGACCACGTGAGTCCGTTGGTGGTGATGTCCCCGGTCTTCGTGGCGTCAATGCACTTGAGCCACGCCTCGTTCTTGCCCCACCAGAGGTCGCCGCCGCCAGCCACGTAAAGCCGATTGCGGTGGAAGACGGGCATACCGTAAAGGTTGCTCGGCCCTTCGCGGCGGTTGTTGTTGAATTTGTGAACGTCGGTTTTCGGTCCAGCCGGATCGAAGTCGAACTGAAAGACCTTCTTCAATTTTGAAACGTTCCCCTCTCCCTGCCCTCTCCCCGTTGGACGGGGAGAGGGTGGCCGCAGGCCGGATGCGGGGTTTCCCACTGGTTCAAATGCGTAAACCACTCCGTTCCCGCCGCAGAAAAAAATCAGCGGGCGACCGCCAACCTTGCCGAATGATGGGGCCGACCATGTCCCGTGAAAAATGTTTGGCGCGATCCGTTCGTCGTCGCGCGCGACCAGCCGGCCCGTGCGTTTGTCGAGCACGATGAGGCTGGGCGCATCGGGCGTGCGAATCCGTTTGTGTGTGTTATCCACACCCGTGCCCGTGTTGAGGTAAAGATAATCGCCATGGATAAGAATCGAACTGTGCGCGCCATCGTGCGGCCAGATTCCCGCCTCCGCCACGAGATCAAAAACCCAGAGAATGTCTGCATCGGTCGGGCCAGGCTCGAGCAGCTTGCCATCGGCGGGCGGGCGCAATGGCTCGGGCGCAATCTCCGCGCCGATGACGTACTTGGGCGGTGCGCCGGAATTGGCGGGCGGCGTCATGTGCGCGGCTTCGGCGAGGAACGGACCATCGTTCCCGTTGGCCATGCCGCGCGCGTCAAGACACAGCACCTCGCCGCGGTTGCTGACGAGATAGACGCGACCTGCCCCGCTGCCCTCGGCGGGGTTGCCCTCGACGGTGGCGGGCGACGACATGCCAGTCATCGGCCAGTCGAAATAAGGATCTTCCTCGCGTTTGGGCACGACGAGTTGCCAGAGGAAGTTTCCGGTCTTCTCCTCGAAACACATCAACACGCCGCGATCGCCTTGATGCTTTGGCTCCCGCGGCTCGCCGTTGTTCGTGCCAATGTAAACGCGGCCACCCGCCACGACCGGTGTGGCATAGGATTGGGTCCCGAGTTTCGCCACCCACCTGATGTTCCGGCCCGTTTTCGGGTCGAACGAATCCGGCAGGCCCTTCTCGGCCGAAACCATGTTGCGCGACCACGCCTGTCCCCACTGCGGTTGATCGGTGGCCAGCGCGCGGGAATTGCCCGCGCCCACCACCAGGCCCGCGCACAGCGTCAGCCAAAAATGATTCAGTTGCATCGAATGATGATGTCACAGGGAAACTCAATTGACCCGGTTCAACAAGAATTCATTGCACCGGGTAGTGGTTCGGTTCGGTTGGCCGGGAAGTTTTTGGTGAAAGACCCAAAGAAAAATTTCGCGGGGTTGACCTGGACGTTGCCCGAATGAGTGTCATTACTCCGAACTGCCCCCTTGAAGACATTCGGGACAGATTTTTGGAGCTATTTCTTTCAAACTGCTTCTAAAAAACCTTTTGCATATTTTACACAAATCAAGACCGCCCTTAGCCCGTTCCATTTCAACTTTGGCCAGTTCTCGTTTTCGGTCAGCTTTTTCGCGTTCAAGGCATTCGGGGCAAATTGTGAAACGGTATATTTCATAGTCACGTTCAAACCTATTTTTGCACCGAGTACATGTAATCTCTTTGATGCCGGTAAAGTGCTTCAGTGGATCGGCAAACTGAAGTGCGTATTCGTCAAAATTATCATCATCCTCATGGTTTCCATTTTCCATAGGCATGTTCCGAATCGAAAAAACATTGCTGCTGCCGAAGTGAAATCTCGTGTAAACAGAAGCGCAAGCGCAAAACACACCCAACGAAGCTTACAACTGTTGCCAGCGATCCTTTCGTAGATGCCCAGCCTCGGCAATTTGTTCGGGAGTCAACTTTGCGGCGAGCCGTTCGCTGGCGCGGCGGGCGTTAGCGTAACCCTGCGCCGCCGCCCGGTGATACCAGCGGAGCGCGGCCACCTTATCCTCTGCAACTCCCTCCCCGCACTCGCAACATGAGCCGAAGTTGTACTGCGCGATTGCGTGCCCCTGGTTGGCCGCCTTGCGATACCACTTGGCCGCCTCAGCTTGGTCCTTCGGGACGCCCAAATTGAAATCATAGCAGTAACCGAGATCGGCCTGCGCTTCGTCCAACCCTTGCGCCGCCGCCTTCCGAAACCACTGGATTGCCTTGAAGTAATCCTGCGTGACCCCGTGTCCATTCACATAGCACTTGCCGAGATTGCACTGGGCCTCAGCCAACCCTTGCTCCACCGCTTTGCGAACCCACTTGGCTGCTTCTAGATAATCCGGCGCGACGCCGCGCCCCAGCACAAAACATCCGGCGAGGTTATTTTGGGCTTTGGCATCGCCTCGCTCCGCCGCCGCCTTGCGATACCACCCGACCGCTTGGCCGTAATCCGGGCGCTCCACCTCGTTTTTGCAGAACCACCAGTCGAAGGCACCCTCTGCCGAAGCGTGGCCTCGCTTCGCTGCCTTGCGGTAATACTCGATTGCCTTGGCAGTATCTTGCCGAACACCCAAACCTTGCGCGTAGCAGACGCCGATGCGGTATTGCGCCATGACCAATCCTTGCTCTTCCGCCTTGCGAAACCACGTCACCGCTTGCGCCCAATCTTGCGCGACGCCGTGCCCGTTGGCGTAACAGTAACCAAGATTGCACTGCGCCTCTGCCAACCCTTGCTCCGCCGCCTTCCGACACCACTTCTCTGCCAGGGAGAAGTCTGGCACCACGCCGTAGCCCCCGCCGTAACACCAGGCCACGTTGTTTTGGGCGCCGGCGTCGCCTTGCTGTGCCCCTTGGAGAAACAATTCAAAAGCCTTCTCCACGCCAAACCTCTCCACGGCTTTCGCAGAATACTGCTCGAAGTCCTCACCATAGTACGGTCTCCAACTGAGCCTGAAATCCGCCTTGCCG
>CAYIOH010000286.1:0-5693 GCA_964364975.1 uncultured Bifidobacteriaceae bacterium | reverse complement strand
TCGGCGATCTGGCCGCCATCCGCGCCAACCCCCATCACGTCGCACGCGACTTCGAGGGTTTCACGGCCCGCGACCTCATCGCGCCGACCCTGCTGGCGAATTATTTCGGCGAGCATGTGGACTTTTCACTGATCACCGGCGGCGTGTGGTGGAAAACGGTGGACGAAACCGACCTCGACTACACGCCATTTCCATTCGCCACGCGGCACAACCAGGAGGAAGATGTTCAATTCACCCAGGAATTCCGGTTCGCGTCGGCGAAGGACGCCCCGTGGCGTCTCGGCGACAGCGCTTCGCTCAAATGGCAGGGTGGCGTTTTCTTTTTCACACAGAACTACGACCAACACGCGTTCAACGATCTGAACCCGCCACTTTCGCCGGTGCCGTTGCGTAGCACGTCGCAGGCGGAGTTGGATGACATCGGCGTTGGTATCTACGGTCAGGCCACGCTCACGCTTTGGGAAAAACTTGATTTGACCGTGGGCGCGCGGGGCGATTACGAAAGCAAGGAAGCGACCTTGCGCTCATTCACGACGCCGGCATTTGGTCCGCCGGCGGTGCAAAACTTGAGCGACGATTTCAGCGAATGTACGCCGCAGTTCGCGGCGATGTATCATATCACGCCCGACTGCGCGGCGTATGCCACGGTCGCGCGCGGTTTCAAGGCCGGCGGGTTCAACGCCGCGTCGCCGCCCGGCACGGAACGCTACGGGCAGGAGGACACATGGAATTACGAGGCTGGCTTCAAGAGCGATTGGTGCAATCATCGGTTGACGGCCAACATCGCGGGTTTCTACACGCGTTGGGACAATCTGCAGCTCAACGTCCCGAATCCGTCCGTGCCGGGACAATTTTACATTGCGAACGCCGGCCGTGCCGACAGCAAAGGCGTGGAGTTCGAATTGAACGCGCGGCCCGTGGAGGGCTGGGACGTATTCGGCAGCATCGGTTACAACGAGGTGGAATTTCTTTCCGGCAGCGAATCTGGCGGGGCTAGTGTGTCTGGCAAACGCGTGCCGTTCACCCCCGACTACACCGCCAACCTCGGCATGCAATACGCCTTTGCCTGCTGCAAAGAAGCGACGATTTACCTGCGTGGCGAAGTCGCCGTCAGCGGTCGGTTTTTCTACGATGACCAGAATTCCACGGGCCAGAGCGCCTACACGCTGGCGAACTTCCGGGCGGGCGTGCGCGGGCAGAAGTGGTTTGTGGAGGGCTGGGTGAAGAACGCGTTTGACGCGAACTACGTGCCGATCGCGTTGTCGTATCCCGGCCTTGCACCGTCGGGTTTCATCGGTGAAAGCGGCGCGCCGCTGACGTTCGGCGTGACGGCGGGCGTGAGGTTTTGAAGTGAAGATGGGAGGAAGGCAGGAACAGTGATGGCAAGAAAATGGGAAATTCCGCAAATTCATTTTCCTGCCATCAATTTTCTTGCCTTCATTTCTCCGCGTCCTAACTTGACGCCATGGAACAAACGGAACAGTTGCCGCAATACATCGCGGTGTTGATGCTTTTCGCCCTGGCAGTGGCGGCGACAGGCGGGATGATCGTGTTTTCCATGTTGCTCGGCAAACGCGGCGGACGCTCCAAGATCAAGGACACCGCCTATGAGTGTGGCATGATTCCCGTGGGCGAGGGTGCCACACGCATGTCCGTGAAGTTCTACCTCGTGGCGATGCTGTTCATCCTTTTCGACATCGAGGTGGTGTTCATGTATCCGTGGGCCGTAATCTATTCCGACATGCTCAAGGACGTCACGATGCGGAACATGATCTTGGTTTCAATGGTTTCGTTTCTCGGAATCCTGTTTGTTGGCTACATCTACGCCGTGAAGAAGCGGGCGTTTGATTGGAAAAGCTGAAAGCGGGCGTTACCACGTTGAAGCGGTGAAACGTTAAAGCGTCCAGCGCCCGGACTTCACGTTGTAACGTTTCAACTTCATTAACGCTTTAACGATTCATGCTCATTAAATTCGGCACCTCCGGCTGGCGCGGCATCATCGCGCGGGATTTCACCTTCGACAACGTGCGGCTCGCCGCCCAGGGCATCGCGCAATACTTGCGGGTGGAACTGGCGAATCCGCAGTCGCCGCTCTACGGACGCAAGCCGCTGGTGATTCTCGGCTACGATACGCGCTTTCTCGGACGCGAATTTTCGCTCGCCGCCGCCGAAGTGCTCGCGAGCAATGGCCTTGAGCCGTTGCTTTGCAATCGCGACACGCCCACGCCGGTCATCGCCCATAACATCCGTGCGCGGAAAGCGATCGGCGGCCTCAACATGACTGCCAGTCACAATCCCGCCGAGTATCAAGGGTTGAAATTTTCGACGAGCAACGGCGCACCCGCGTCTCCCGAAGTCACGAAGCGGATCGAGGCGAATTGCGCGAGTTTGTTGGCGCGCCAGTGGGCCTTCAAAGGCGCGGTCATCGGCACGTTCCAATGCAAGACTTTTGATCCGCAGCCGGCTTACTACAAACAACTCAACAAGCTCGTGGATTTCGCGGCGATCAAGAAGGCCAGGCTCAAGCTCGCGGTCGAACTGATGTACGGAACGGGCAGGGGATACCTCGGCACGCTGCTCGAAAAGTCCGGGGCGAAGATTACAGTCTTTCACAACGAACTGAATCCGCTTTTCGGCGGGCATCATCCCGAGCCGGATGCGCACGGCATGGCTGAAGTCAGCCGATTTGTCCGTAGCGGCAAGGCGCAACTCGGTCTGGGCCTCGACGGCGACGCAGACCGCTTTGGCATCGTGGACAAGGACGGCTCGTGGCTGACGCCAAATCAAATCCTCGCGCTGGCGCTTTATCACTTGAAGAAAAACCGTGATTGGACGGGCGCGGTTGTCCGCACCGTGCCGACCAGTCATCAAGTGGACGCCGTGGCGGAAATGCTTGGCGTGAAAGTCCACGAGACACCGGTTGGCTTCAAATACATCGGCGCGTTGATGGAGCGCGAGCCGATCATAGTCGGCGGCGAGGAATCCGGCGGCTTGAGTGTGAAAGGCCACGTGCCGGAAAAGGACGGAATTCTCGCCTGCTTACTCATGGCCGAACTTGTGGCGACCGAACGAAAATCGCTCAGGCAGATTCTCAAGGAACTCGCGCGGCAAACCGGCGAATTTCACACCGAGCGCATCAACATTCCGATCCAGCCCGCGAGCAAGGACGCCATCATGGCGAAATTGGGCGCGGGCCTGGAAAGCATCGGCCCGTTCAAGGTGGAGAAGTTCATCACTACGGATGGCTACAAGTTTCTGTTGCCGAATTACGAATGGGTCGCCTTCCGCGCCAGCGGCACCGAGCCGTTGTTCCGCTGCTACATCGAAGCGAAATCGGCGGCGCATCTAAAACGACTTCGCGGCGTTTGCCGCGCGCTCCTTGTCAACTAAGAGGGCGTTTTTTTCAGCGCGTCAGGTGGTGGCGCAAGGCAGCGGAGCAGGGGAGGATCGAAGCGCTGTTCAATCGCGGTTTGATTTCCATGAACCGTCAGGGTGCGCGCAAGACCGCGTCGAAGCCTGCAACGGGTTCACGCTCGCCGCAGGTCAGGGCGGTAAAATGCGGAGGACAAACGGCGCGCGAAAACTATTCTGCCCAAGGTTTCGGCGCCTGACAAATAGACGCGGTGAGGCACCGCAAAAATATTTCAGAAAAAAGACTCAACTCCGATTATGTGGCACTGCGCGTGATGTAGCGAGGCACCAATGAGCATCGCAGATATCGGCATCAGCATTCGGCAAATCTGGGACAGCCAACCCGGAATGGTGCTGCTGTTTGTATTGGCAGTTGGGCTTTTCTTCTATATCGTGGTGGACACTTGGCGGTTCAAACACTGCCACCGGCGTTTTCCCCGGCACACTTAAAGAAGAGCAGCCGCGTCAATTCGTTTCACTTCGTCCACGACCTTCCGTCGGCCCTCGTGCCGCAGACGTTGACCTTGATGCCGAGTGCGTTGGCCATCGCGGCTTTGGCGAATAGGCATTGGTCGGCAGCTTTCGCGTCGTTGGCATAGACACACTGGATGTGGTTGGCCTTGTGCTTGGCCATCATCTGGTCGCGCGTTACGCCGTAGGTTACGCCGTGCATGATGGGCCATTGCCAGGTGGTCGCTTTCCAGCGGCGCTCGGTTTCTTGGCGCGGCAACGTGATAACCTTGGCGCGGCCGATGTCCATGTGCAGTCCGCCGCCGCCCACGTAGATGCGTGACCAGACAATTTCGCCGGGCTTGGAAATGCCGCGCAAGGTGCTGCCGCCTTTCGGGAAATACATCGGCGGTTGACGGAATCCTTCCGCGCCGGCCCACCCTCCGGTGAAATGCGCGGGTGGCGCCGAGCCGCTGATTTCAAAAACCCAGACGTAATCTTTCGTCGTGCCAGACCGGTCCCAATCGCCCCAACGCAAATCGTGCAGCGTGTTTTCGGCCGGCTGGTTCAGCGCCTCGTGGACCTGTTGGATGAGCAAGCCGTCCAACCCGGCGCACTCGTCCACTTCGTTGAAGTGCGTGAGCGGCTTGCCGTCGTAGAGGACTCGCTTGCCGTCGCGGGATTTGACCGGTGGACGTTCACCATTGTTGAGCGTGCCTTCCACGAGGTCGCTGGCGGGCATCACGTCTTTCAATCCCTGCTGGTATTGAATGCCCACGCAGTCGCAGCCGAAATCGTCGGCGATGCGCAGCGCGGCGATATACATCGTGCATTGCCGGAGGATTTGCTGGTCGGTCAGGTCGGTGGCATCGTTCGGGCCGGTGTGGAATTTCATGCCGCGCGCTTCCATCCACGCGCGGACGGCGCGCGCTTCCTCCTCGCTCACGCGGGTGCTCTCGTAGTAAAGCGCCGACTGGCTCAGGCGTTCCTTGAACACGCCGGTCGCGTGCAGCAAATCATCAGGGATGATCGCGTTGAACATGCCCATGCAACCCTCGTCGAAGATGCCCATGATGGCTTTGTCGCGCCGCAACTGCGCGGCGAGCGCTTCGCCGAGCTTGCGTGCGGCGCCCGGAACTTTGACCTTCGCGAGTGGCTGGACGTGATCGGTCTTGTGCGAACACTTGCCGGTGGTGAGCCATTGGCGGAGTTTCGCTTTGAAGTAATCGTCCTTGAAATCCTCGCTCCACAGGGTGGAGAACTTCACGCCCTGTTTTGCGAGCGAACCGTTCAAGTTCAACATGCCGACCAGTCCCGGCCACGTGCCGGACCAGTTGGCCACGGTGAGAATCGGCCCGCGATGCGTCGTGAGGCCGGCGAGGACGTGATGCGAGTATTGCCAGACCGCTTCCGCCACGATGAGCGGCACTTTCGGATCAATATGCTTGAAGACCTCCATGCCTTTTCGCTGCGAGTCAATGAAGCCGTGCTTGGCGTCCGCGTCGTAGTCATGTGCGCGGACGACTTCATAGCCTTCGGCCTTGATGGCGGCACACAATGCGTCCTCCATCTCCTTTTGCGCCGGCCAGCAAACCTGGTTGGCTGACAGGCGCAGGTCGCCGCTGGCGATGAGTTGCACTTGGTTCTTCTTGAGTTTTGGAAACGCGCGGACGGTGAGATTCACATTCTTAGCCATAACATTTAATCCAGTTAACTTGCCCAGGCGGCATCGTCATGATGTCATCCACGAGCACAGAATAACTGTCTCCCTGCCTCCGGACGCAACAGAAATAATTTCTTTGGCACTGGTTGCGAGCCGGGGCGGCGGCGCT
>CAYIOH010000285.1:0-5714 GCA_964364975.1 uncultured Bifidobacteriaceae bacterium | reverse complement strand
CGCGATCAAGATTGGCAAGTCCACGGACTGGTATGACGACGCGCTCTATCAATACGCCGAGTGGATGGCGGGCCAGGGCCGCGCCGTGCCGCTCGCCGACGGCAACTGGCGGCAGGAACCCGATTACATCAAGGCGCTTGAACTGTTCCGTCGGCTCGTCAGCGAATTCAACAAAGGCGAGACGCGGTATTGGGAACAGGCACAACAACAGATCAAGAGCATCACCGAGCCGCAGCTCGGCGTGAGCGTGCCAAACATTTTTCTGCCGGACTCGGAAATCCAATATCACCTCAACTGGCGCAACGTGCAGCAAATTGAGTTGGCGCTCTATCCGGTGGAACTCAATCGCGATGTGAAGCTCGGTGAACAGCGTGAGAACTGGTTGGAGTCCATCAACGTCGGCTCACTGGAGAAGATCAAGTCGTGGACGTATGACGCGGCGCGCGGCACTCCGGGCCGCAGCGGGTCGGCAGCCGGGAAACGCGCGGATACTTCTCAACCCGCTTCTAGTAACGGAGGTGCTGCGGCCCGGAGTGCCGCGCGCCGGGACACGGAAGACTTCAAGCCCGGCAACGAATCGCTCCGCTTGGACGCCAAACTCAAGCCCGGCGCTTACGTGCTGGAAGCCAAAGCGGACGGCAAGCGCGCGCGCGAATTGATTCTCGTCACCGATGCCACGCTGGTATTGAAAACTTCCGGCCAACAGGCGCTCGTCTATTTCTGCAACGCGCTGGACGGCTCGCCGCTGGCCAATGGCAAGGTGAAACTCTGGGAGCGCTGGCACGCGGACGGCAAATGGCAGACGCGCGAGCAGGCGAAGGAAACCGGCGCGGACGGCATCGCGGTTTTTGATCTGGCCACCCGGCAGCACAACAACCTCGAACTGTTCGCCAGCGCCATCACGAAAGATCGCCAGGCGTTCAGTCCCGGCAACAGCTATTGGAATCGCACTGAGTCCGAGTCGTGGAAAATTTACGCCTTCACTGACCGGCCCGCATATCGTCCGAAGGAAACCGTGAACTGGAAATTCATCGCGCGGCGCTACAACGGCTCGGTCTATTCCACGCCAAACGACGCGACCGTCGAATTTGAAATCACCGACCCGCGCGGCACGAAGGTGAAGGCGGACAAGATCAAGCTGAACGCGTTCGGCAGCGCGTGGGGCTCGCTCGAACTCACCGAGGCCATGCCGCTCGGCGAGTATCGCGTGCAGTTCTGGGACGAAGGCCGTAAGCACGGCATCGGCGACGCGACCTTGTTCCGGTTGGAGGAATACAAACTGCCCGAATTCAAAGTCAGCGTGCAAACGCCGGAGGAAGAAAGTGGGGCGGGCGTCCCGCCTGCTCAGCCCCGCAAGAAGGCCTTCCGCGTGGGCGAAAAGGTCGAGGTGACGATCCAAGCCGATTACTACTTTGGCGGCCCGGTGGCCAACGCGAGCGTCGAGGTGATTGTGAACCAAAATCCCTACTGGCAATCGTGGCGGCGCACGCGCGACTTCCCTTGGTTCTACGAGGACATGGATGGTGGCCAATCGCGTTGGGGACGCCATTACGGTGGTGGGCAAATCATCAAGCGCGAGACGCTCAAGACCGACGCCACCGGCAAAGCCACGCTCACGTTCGACACGCCCGCGAACTCCGGGCAGGACTTCGAGTATCGCGTCGAGGCGCGTGTGACCGACGCGAGTCGGCGGGAGATTTCCGGCAGCGGCAACGTGCGCGTCACACGTCAGCGCTACTACGTTTATCCGCAGGCGGAGCACAATCTCTATCGTCCACAGGACAAGGTGCGCGTGGATTTCAAGGCACTCGACGCCAACGAGCAACCCGCGCAAGTCGAGGGCAAGGTCACCGTCACGCGCGATTACTGGTATGAAATCTGGCTCGCTCCCGATGGTCGCGAGGTGAAAGGCGACGATCTCAAGGCGCTGCAAGCCAAATACAAAATCTGGCCGCCGCCGCCGGAACGTCCCGATCAAAAAAACTGGCGGCTCAAATTCCGCGGCTATCAGCACGACGAAATTCTGACGCAGACAGTGAAAACCGACGCCGAGGGAAACGGTCAACTCACCTTCACTCCCGAACGAGAAGGCTACTACCGCGTGGCGTGGACGAGTGACGACGCGCTCGTAAATCATAAATCGCAAATCGTAAATCAGGTCCGCGCCGAAACCACGGTCTGGGTCGCCAACAACGCCACGAGCGAACTCGGCTACCGCCACGGCGGCGTGGAAATCATCGCGGACAAGGACACGTTCCGCGCCGGCAGCGAAACGCCCGTGATGCTCGTCGCGAATTCGCCTGACCGCTACGTGCTGTTCACTGTCGAGGGCGAAGACCTCTATCACTACCGCCTCGTCCACATGACCGGCACGGTGAAGCTCATTGACCTGTTCGTGGATGAGAAATACGTGCCGAACGTTTTCCTGAGCGCCGCGCTCGTGAGCGACGGGCAGATTTTCACGGACACGAAACAAGTTATCGTCCCGCCGACCAAGAATTTCCTGACCGTGGACGTGAAGCCCGACCGCGCCCAATACCAACCGCGCGACGAAGGCACGTTGACCATCACCACCAAGAACGACGAGGGCAAACCCGTGTCCGCCGAAGTATCGCTGGGGTTGGTGGACGAATCGGTGTTTTACATCCAGAGCGATTACGCCGGCGACCCGCGACAATTTTATTTCGGCACGAAGCGCGGACAGCAGATTCAGACGCAGAGCACGATGAACCAGAAGAGTTACGCCAAGCTGGTCATGGACGAGGAAAAGCGCGTCATGGATGAAAGAGAATGGCTGCAACGTCGGGAACGCGTCATGCGTGGCGTCGGCGAGTTGGAGGATATGGCATTGGCGGGCGACGCGTTGTCGCTCGATGGAGTGAACCGATTTGATCAATCAGGCGGCGAGCGGTTGCACTCCTATTTTGCCGGCGGTGGAGGCGGCGGTGCGGCAAAAGGATCTGTGATGAAACTCGGGAAAGCGATGAACGCGCCGGCCTCGGCAGGCGTGCCGATGTCGGAAGCCCTGGGCGCACCACTTGAAGCCAGATCGGCGACAGGAATGCAGCCCGGGCAGGAACCCGCCGTGCAAGTCCGCACCGATTTCCGCTCCACTGTTTTCTGGCAGCCGGACTTGAAGACCGACGCCAACGGTCAGGCGACGGTGAAGGTGAAGTATCCTGATTCGCTCACCGGCTGGAAAGCCACGGCACGCGCGGTGTCGTCAGGAAATCAGTTCGGCATCGCCGACACGACAACGCGCACGAAACAGCCACTCATCGTCCGCCTGCAAGCGCCGCGCTTCTTTGTCGTGGGCGACACGGTCACGATTTCGGCCGTGGTGAACAATAACACGGATCAACCGATGGCAGTGAAGGTCGAATTGGATTTGGTAGGGACGCGTTCCACCGCGTCCCTGATTTTCCGAAATAAGAATGGGGACGCGGTGGAACGTGTCCCTACCGACTTGGTTGTGCCCGCCAACGGCGAGGCGCGCGCGGATTGGACGGCAGCCGTAAAGCAACCCGGCGAGGTAAAACTGAAAGTCACCGGTCGCGGCGGAAAATTCGGCGATGCGATGGAAAAAACTTACCTCGCCTACGAACACGGCATCGAGAAGTTCATTACCAAGTCCGGTAAGGTGCGCGGCAACGACATCACCGTGAAACTGGATTTGCCGAAGGAGCGCAAAGCCGATTCCACCTCGCTCACCGTGCAAGTCACGCCTAGCTTGGCGGTGACGATGCTCGATGCGTTGCCGGACTTGATTGAATACCCCTACGGCTGCACCGAACAAACGATGAGCCGTTTCCTGCCCGCCGCCATCACCGCCAAGACGCTCCGCGATCTCGGCCTGCAACCCGAAGACGTGATGGGCCGCATCTTCGGCGGCATCGAAACGAACACCGCCGCCGCCACGCACCCGAAAGGCAAAAAGGACTTGGCCGAATTGGACGCGATCACGAAGGCCGGGCTCGAACGGCTTTACGATTTCCAGCACGCCGACGGCGGCTGGGCTTGGTGGAAGCAGGGCGACAGCGACCGTTGGATGACGGCTTACGTGGTATGGGGATTGTCGCTCGCGCGCGATGCGGGCACCAAAGTGAAGGAGGATGTGCTCAATCGCGGGAAAGACTTCCTTTCGAAGACTATCGTCGAGGAAGAGGAGAATCCGGACATGCAGGCGTTCATGCTGCACGCGTTAGGTGCGTACTACACGCCGTTCGTAGATCAGTTCACGAGCATGTCTGTTCCCAAAGCCTTCGATAATCTCTGGACCAAGCGCGAATCGCTCAACGCTTACACCCGCGCGCTGCTCGCCCTGAGCGCGCATTACTTTCACCACGCCGACAAAGCGAAGATCCTGATCGGAAATCTTGAGAATGGTGTGAAACGCGACGATCGCCCGGATGCTTCGGTGCTCATCGGCGGCGCGGCACCAACCAACGCGGGCGTGATGGGAACAGCACATTGGGGCGAGGACGGCGTTTACTGGCGCTGGTCGGATGGCGGCGTGGAGGCGACGGCGTTTGCGTTGCGGGCGTTACTGGCGATTGATCCGAAGAACAAACTCATCGAGCCGGTCGCGAACTGGCTCCTCAAGAACCGGCGCGGCGCGCAGTGGAGCAACACGCGCGATACCGCCATCGTGGTGCTGGCGATGAACGATTACCTGCGCGTGAGCGGCGAGTTGAAGCCGGAGCTGGAATACGAGTTGATCGTGAACGGCAAATCCGTCGCGAAGAAAAAAGTCAGCGGCGCGGATGTGTTCAACGCGCCGAGCCGGTTCACGGTTGACCCGAAGCTCGTGAAAGATGCGAATGAGATTCAGATCAAGGTGAAATCGAGGAAACCCACCCCTGACCCCTCCCAGGAGGGGAACGCGGCGGGTGGGCGCGACACGAAGCTCCCCTCCTCTGGAGGGGTCGGGGGTGGGTCTGGCTCTGCGTCTTCCGTCTATTTCTCAGTCGAGGTCAAATTTTTCAGCCTCGAAGAGCCGATCACGCCCGCCGGCAACGAGATTTTCGTGAAACGCGAATACTTCAAGCTCGTGGGCCGCCCGACGCTGCTCAAGGGTTACGTCTATGACAAAGAGCCGCTGCGCGACGGCGAGAGCGTGAAGAGTGGCGAACGCGTCGAGACGCTGATCACCATCGAAGCAAAGAACAACTACGAGTATCTGATGTTCGAGGACGTGAAGCCCGCCGGATTCGAAGCGGTGGAAATCCGCAGCGGCGAATCGCTCTACGCGCGCGAACTCAAGTCGGGTGCCGTCGAGAGAAAATTGGGCGGCGGCGAAAGTCTCAAGTCCCAAGTCCGAAGTCCAACGTCTGCCAGGACCACCGGCAGTCGAGTCGTTCGCCCGCGCCCCCAACCCGCGCCCGAAGAAACGGATTTCACCGGCCGCCAGCGCTGGGTCTATCAGGAATTGCGCGACCGCAAGGTGGCGCTGTTCATTGACAAGCTGCCGGAGGGCGTCTGGGAAATCCGGTACGATGCGCGCGCCGAAGTGCCCGGCACGTTTCACGCACTGCCAGTTCTGGGACAGGCCATGTACGTTCCTGAGATACGCTGCAACGGCGCCGAGATCCGAATCAAGGTGCAGGACGCAAAATAGCCGGGGTTCTCGTCCCGCAAGCGGCTTCGCCGGCGGGCAAGCTAAACAGTTGCCCACACTGCGTCCGTGCGGCATGCTATTCTCCGCATGAGTGTTC
>CAYIOH010000284.1:2711-5722 GCA_964364975.1 uncultured Bifidobacteriaceae bacterium | reverse complement strand
TAACAAGTCGGTGGAGACGAACCGCCGCCCCGCTTCTCCGCTCGACGCCGGGCGGCAATTCGAGAGCACCTCGTGCGCTCCACCGTCACCGTCGGCGGCGGTCGCTCACCTCTGGCGTTGGACGCAAAGGCACTTGCCGCCCAAGCCATCTACCATCTTCCTTGGTTGCGGCGTCAGCCGCGCCAAGTGAATCGGCGGTTGTGCGGTGGGATTCGGGTAGAGTTTCGAGACTTTACGCCGCCATCGGACGGCATAAACTCATAGCATATGAAACCGACCACCAAGATTTCGACTTCGAGCTCACGCGAACTGCAACCTTCCGTTTCCACCGCCCTCACGCGACGTTCGTTCCTCCACACCGTCGGTTTGGGCGCCGCGGCCTTTGGACTTTCGCAAACCGCCAACGCGGCGGAAAAAACCACGGAGAAACCGATCCAGGGATTTGAAACCACTTCCGAAGACCCGAATGCCTCCAAAGGCTGGCGGCCCGTGTCTGACCGCAAACTCCGCGTGGGTCTCGTCGGCTATGGCCTCTGCAAGTTTTCGGCTGCGTTCGGCTTCCAAAGCCATCCGAATGTGGAAGTCGTGGCGGTCAGCGATCTGATCCCCGACCGTTGCGCGGAGCTGGCCAAGGTCACCCATTGCAGCAAGACCTATCCGTCGCTGGAAGAGTTGGTGAAGGACGACAAAATCGAGGCAGTGTTCGCGGCCACTGACGCGCCAAACCACGCGAAGCATTGCATTGAGATTCTCAAGCATGGCAAACACGCGGCTTCGGCGGTGCCGGCGGTGTTCGGGCAGCTCGAAGATGCCGGCAAGCTGTTCGAGGCGGTGAAATCCAGTAGCCTCAAATACATGATGTTTGAAACTTCCTGCTTCCACGACGACCTCTACGCGATGCGGCAAATCTACAACGCTGGCGGCTTGGGCAAGCTCGTGTATTCCGAGGGCGAGTATTACCACTACATGGAGCAACCGCTGGATTCCTACAAGGGCTGGCGCATCGGCCTGCCGCCGCAATGGTATCCCACGCACTCGAACGCCTACTACGTGGGCGTCACCGGCGGCAGCTTCACGGAAGTTTCCTGCATGGGCATCCCCAGCCGCGTGGACCATCTCCTGCCGGCCAACAACATTTACAAGAACCCGTTCGGCACCGAGATCGCCTTGTTCCGCACTAGCGAAGGCGGCATGTCCCGCATGGCGGTCAGTTGGGACACGCCCGGTTTGAGCGGCGAGATGGGCCGCATCCGCGGGCAACGCGGCACGTTCTACGGCAAATACGAAGGGCTGGAGAAAAACCTGCCGTCTATCAAGCGCCCGGCGTTGCCTCCGGGCGTCGCCGCCGGCGGACACGGCGGCTCGCACGGCTACCTCATGGACGAATTCGTCACTGCGATTCTACTGGACCGCAAACCGCTGGTGGATGTCGGTATGGCGCTGAACATGACCGTCGCTGGCATCGTGGCCCACGAATCCGCGCTCAAGGACGGCGAGTTGCTGAAGATCCCGCAGTTCAAGTTGTGAACGCCGCCTGAACTCAGCGGTCGCTCTCTGGAGCAGTTCTGGGAGATAGAAAAGCATGGAAAACGCTCACGGCGAAATCCCGGCAGCACAAGGAACTTGCGGTTCGGCAAGGTGGATCGATCGTCGCGCAAGCGTTTGGAGTGCGTGCGATTTATCGCCGCTTTCGCTCCGCCCAGCCAGCCCACGGCAAACGCCCTGCCTCCACCCCGCAAAGCGGTGCTCAAGCTCACGCACTCCAAACGCTGCCGCGACTCACGAAGTCAGAACCTCGTCTGCCTGTGCAGCAGCGTTTACTTTCCCCGGCTTTTGCTGAGAATGATGAGAATCTCACCGACGCTGTTTATCACTGCACTGCTGATTTCGTCGGCGCGGCCAGCGCAATGCGGGTCGGTGACCGCGGAAGAACTGGCCGAAGCCCGGCAATGGTCCGTCGCGAAGTTCGAAGGCGTTGCCCCATCGCGCACCGCCGAACCCGCACTCGTCGTGCTCGCCAACCACGGCGTCGTGCAGAAGAACGCCCGCGCCGGCCGGCCCATGAGGCTCGGGGACAAGGAATACTCGCGCGGCTTCTACTGCCATGCGCCCAGCAAGATCATCGTGCGGCTGCCATCGCCGGGCGCGAACTTCAGCGCCATCGCCGGCGTGGACAGCAACGAGCAGACGAGCGGCGGTCGCGGCAGCGTGGATTTCTCCGTGACCGTGGGCGGCGCGGAAAAGTTCCGTTCCGGCGTGATGCGCGAAGGCACGCCGGCCAAGCCGGTGAATGTGGATTTGGGCGGCGCGAGCGAATTCGTTTTGCAGATCGAGGAAACGCCCGACGGCATCTCCTGCGATCAGGCAGATTGGGTGGAGGCGAAAGTGACGCTCAAGGACGGCCGCGAACTCTGGCTCGCGGACCTGCCGTTGCGCGAAGGGGAACGCGCACCTTACTCCACCGAACCACCGTTCTCATTTCTGTATGGAGGCAAACCCTCCGCCGAACTCTTGCCCGCGTGGAAACTGGAGCGCAGTTCGCGCAAACTCGACGAGACGCGCACGGAGCGGACGCTGGTTTGGACCGATCCGCAAACCGGCCTGCAAGTGCGCTGCATCGCCGTCGAGTTTGCCGACTTCCCGACGGTCGAGTGGACACTCCACTTCAAGAATACCGGCACGACCGACACGCCGATTCTTTCGGACATTCAAGCCGTGGACTTGCACCTGGCGCACGCAGGTCAGGGTGAGTTCGTGCTCAACCACCACGCCGGCGACAACTGTTCGCCCGACAGCTACGAACCGCGCCGGTTGACGTTGGCGCCAAAGTCCGAACATCGTTTCGCTCCCGCCGGCGGGCGGCCTACGAGTGTGGGCTTCCCCTACTTCAGCGTCGAGTGGCCCGGCGAAGGACTCATCGTCGTCATCGGCTGGCCGGGCCAGTGGGCGGCGCAGTTCACGCGTGACGAGGGCAACGGCTTGCAAGTGCGCGGCGGCCAGGAGTTGACGCA
>CAYIOH010000284.1:2254-2701 GCA_964364975.1 uncultured Bifidobacteriaceae bacterium | reverse complement strand
CCGGGCGAGCAAGTCCGCTCGCCGTTAATCGCGCTTCAGTTCTGGCGGGACGATCGTGTGCGTGCGCAAAACGTCTGGCGTCACTGGATGCTCGCGCACAACTCTCCGCGCGACCGCGAGGGCAAACCGCCCCGCCCGATCTTCACTTCGTGCGGCGGCGGCTTCTTTCCCGGCATCCGGACCAGCGAGGAAGGCGAGCGCCAGTTCATCACCGCATTTCAGCAGGCGGGCGTGAAGCTGGACTATTGGTGGATTGACGCCGGCTGGTATGCGTGCTCGGACTGGCCGCAAACCGGCACCTGGACGCCCGACCCGGTGCGTTATCCGCGCGGATTCAAGCCCGTCAGCGACCTGGCGCATGCGAATGGAGCAGGCCTCATCGTCTGGTTCGAACCGGAGCGCGTCACGGCGGGCCACGAGATCCCGCCGCCCGTGAGCGAGCGGGCG
>CAYIOH010000284.1:0-2244 GCA_964364975.1 uncultured Bifidobacteriaceae bacterium | reverse complement strand
CGGGGACATTTCTCTACACGAACAATCCCGCGTGGCTGCTGGGCCGTGACGGCGAGCAGAAGCTGCTCAACCTCGGCAACGCCGACGCACGCAAGTGGCTGACCGATCACGTGGACGCGATGCTCACACGCGAGGGCATAGATTTCTACCGGCAGGATTTCAACCTTGACCCGCTCCCGTACTGGCGCGCGAATGACGCGGCGGATCGCCAGGGCCTCACGGAGATTCGCCACATCGAAGGCTACCTCGCCTGGTGGGATGAACTGCGACGCCGGCATCCGGGTCTGATGATTGACAGTTGCGCGTCGGGCGGACGCCGCAACGATCTCGAAACGCTGCGCCGCGCCGTGCCGCTCCTGCGCAGCGATTACCAGGCGTTCGACGGCAACCCCGCCTTCGCGCCGGGCAACCAAGGCCACACTTACGGGCTGTCGTCGTGGATTCCGTATTACGGCCATGGCGTCTATTTCACCGACCGTGATTTCGTTTACTCGGTGCGCAGCTACCTCTCGCCCGCGTTCGCGATCTGCGCCGACGTGCGCAAGCCCGGGGTGGACTGGCCGCTGATTCGGCGGCTCGCCGAGCAGTGGCGACAGGTCGCGGATTGTTTTCTCGGCGATTTTTATCCGCTGATGTCCTACCAGTTGAACGAGGAGTCATGGCTGGCGTGGCAGTTTGATCTGCCGGAGAGCAAAAAGGGCATGGTTCAAGTATTTCGGCGCGCGGGCAGCATCTACGAATCCGCGCGTTTCAAGCTCCGCGGACTTGATCCGAACGGGCGCTACCCCGTAACCAATCTTGACGCGCCGGACGCGAAACAGGAATTCACCGGACGTGAATTGATGGAACATGGGCTGTTGGTCGTCGCGCCGGGCCAGCCTTCCGCAACCATCCTGACCTACCAGGTCCTCAACGAAACCAAATGAAACCGACTCCAATGAAAACCCTTCAACCAACGCCACTGCTCACACTCACTGGAGCGCTGGCCATGCTGATTTGGGCGCAAGGCGGCTGGGCAGTGTCCGTCACTCCCGAAGAGATGACAGAATCTCGTATGTGGTCCGCCGCCAAGTTTGAAGGCGTGCAGGCGACAACCGCCGCCGAACCAGCGCTCGTGGTGCTGGCCAATCACGATCCCGTGTGGAAGAACGGACGCGGCTCTAGGCCGATGCACATCGCAGACAAAGAATACACTCGCGGCCTTTACTGCCATGCCTTCAGCAAAATCATCGTGCGGCTGCCATCGCCCGGCGCGAGCTTCAGCGCCATCGTCGGCGTGGACAGCAACGAGCAGACGAGCGGCGGGCGCGGCAGCGTGAATTTT
Organism: uncultured Bifidobacteriaceae bacterium; assembly: GCA_964364975.1. Taxonomy (GTDB): domain Bacteria; phylum Verrucomicrobiota; class Verrucomicrobiia; order Limisphaerales; family JADLHS01; genus JALOTT01. The sequence continues at coordinate 920 of CAYIOH010000284.1, read as the reverse complement.
TCCGTCAGCGTCCGCGGCGCGGAGGAGTTCCGCTCCGGCGTGCGGCGCGAGGGGATGCCGGGCAAACCGGTCACGGTGGACTTGGGCGGCGCGACGGAGTTTGTCCTTCAAGTGGATGAAACGCCCGATGGCATCTCGTGCGATCAAGCCGACTGGGCGGAAGCGAAGGTCACGCTGGCGGATGGCCGCGAATTATGGCTCGCCGATCTGCCGCTGCGCGAAGGTGAGCGTGCGCCGTACTCCACTGAACCACCGTTCTCGTTTGTCTATGACGGCAAGCTGTCAGCGGAACTGCTGAAGACTTGGAGGCTGGAGCGCAGTTCGCGCAAGCTGGATGAGCAGCGCACCGAGCGAGTGTCCGCTTGGACCGACCCGGCCACCGGCTTGCAAGTTCGCTGCGTCGCCGTCGAGTATGCGGACTTCCCGACGGTCGAGTGGACGCTTCACTTCAAGAACACCGGCACGAACGACACGCCGATTCTGTCAGACGTTCTCGCGCTCGACACGCGGATCGAGAAAAACGGCAGCGGCGATTTCGTGTTGCATCACCACAAAGGCACGTTTGTCCGCGCGGATGATTTCGAGCCGCTCACGACCACGCTCAAGCCGAATGACCAACTCCGCTTCGCGCCGCCCGCGGGGCGGCCGCTTGGCCATGTCTTCCCCTATTTCAATCTCGAGCAACAGACGGGCGAAGGCGTCATCGCGGTCGTGGGCTGGCCGGGGCAATGGTTCGCCGAGTTCACGCGCGACAAGAGCACGGTTTTGCACGTCATCGCCGGACAGGAGAAAGTTCACTTGCGGCTCAAGCCCGGCGAGGAAATCCGCACGCCGCTCGTGGTGCTCCAGTTCTGGCGCGGCGACTGGATTCGCGCGCAGAACATCTGGCGGCGCTGGATGGTGGCGCACAACATCCCGCG
>CAYIOH010000283.1:0-5725 GCA_964364975.1 uncultured Bifidobacteriaceae bacterium | reverse complement strand
GACGTGGTGGGGTTGTACCTGAATCCTCCCGATCAAGCCTTGGTGCTGTGCGAAGACTGCGAAACCGGCGGCTCGGCTTGGGATTGCCCTTCCGGGGGCAGCTTCTTCTGCGTGGTCGGGGGCGGGGTGTCGTCCATCGCGTTATGGATTTCATCGCTCACCTCGCGTGTCGCCTTCTTGAATTCCTTGATGCCCGAGCCCAGACCTTTGGCCAGTTCCGGCAGTTTCTTCGCCCCAAACAGAATCAAAACGACCGCCAAGATCAGGACGATTTCCCAGCCACCGAGGAATGCTGCAAACATTGTATTCATAATACTGTTCTAGTTGTCTCAAAGTTAAGCCGCAGAGCGCGCGGAGTAAAGCGCCAAAACTCCCCGTTGGAGTCCACGCTTTAGCGTGTTCCCGCGCCGGAGCAGCCTGAAGGCTGGACTCCAACGATTACTTCGGGTGCAACACCACAAACTCCCCGCGCCGGTTCTGTCTCCACGCCGATTCGTCGTGGCCCATCGCCACCGGCTTGTCTTCGCCGAAGCTACGCGTCGTGATCCGACTCGCGTCCGCGCCCGAACTGATCAGCGCTTCGCGCAAGGCCAGCGCGCGGCGTTCGCCCAGCGCGCGGTTGTATTCCTCGGTGCCGCGTTCGTCGCAATGGCCTTCGACGAGCAACGCCACTTTGAGGGTACTCTTCATGTAGGCTGCCACGGCTTCGACATTCGCCTTCTCGCTCGCCTTCACGGTCGCACTGTCGTAATCGAAATGAACGATATGAGATGCCAAGGTTTCGCGGTCCTGATTAAACCTGCTCAAATCGTTCAGGTCATCCGGCAGCGGCACACTGCCGGTTTCGTCAGGACGCAATTTGCCACCTTCCGGCAATTCCGCCGGGGGCCCCTCCTTCGGTCCCTTCAGGGCATAATCCGGCAGCCGTGTGACATTGACGGGTTTCTTTTTGCAGCCGGTCGCCGCCAGCGTCATAGCCAGCGCGCAAATCAGCAGATAGATCAATTTGTTTGATTTCATTTTCGATTCTTTCTTGGGAAGGGCTACTTCGCCCAACTGGGTTGTGAATTGCTTCCCGAAATTCGGGAGACATCTTTGACTTGTTTCGTCGGCACGTCAAGCAAGGAAAGACGACGGCTGCCGCCGCTGCGGCGCGCGAAAACCACCGTGCGCGAGTTGGGCGACCAGGACGGGTCTTCGCCGCTCACCAGCACCGTGGCCGTGCCGCCCGATGCCGGCACCACGCAAATTTCGAAGCCACCCATTTGCGCCGTGAATACGATCCACTTCCCGTCCGGCGACCAGTCCGGTTCGGAAGGGCTCGAGACCCCGGAGGTGGAGATGCGCTGAGCCGGCCCGCCCGCCGCGGACACTTTGCACAGCGACCGTCGCTCTTTGATCTTCGTGGCGAAACAAATCCATTGACCATCCGGCGACCAACACGGCGAGGAGTCGTCCTCCCGCGTTTTGGTCAACTGCTTCAAACCGCTCCCGTCGGCGTTGGCGACCCACAGGTCCACCGCGCCACTTTTGCTTAGAATCATTGCCACCTTCGATCCATCCGGCGACGGGGCGGGGCTGATGTTTGAACCCGCATAGCGTGCCACGCCCGCCCGTTGGCCCGTGGTCAAGTCGTGCAGAAAAATGTCGGGATTGCCGAACCGATAGGACGTGTAGCAAAGCGCCAACCGCCCCGGCACCCACGCCGGCGCGGCCACGATGGCGTTGTCGTGCGTGATGGCCTGGGCATTGTGGCCGTCGAAGTCGGCGATGTAAATCTCGCTGTTCGCGCCGGTGTCCACCTTGAAGGCGATTTTCTTCGTCGGGTCAACACCCTTGCGCCCGATCGCACCGAGAAAATCTTCCACAAATGCGTGCGCCTGCCGCCGCAACGACGCGCCGGTGTAGCTTTTGTTCACGAGCACGGATTTGTTGAACCGATCCGTTGCGCGACCGGTCAGGTTGCCATTGTTGCCGCCGCTGATGAGGAATTGCGCCGCGTCGGGCGCGGTGAAACTGAAACCCTGCACGTAGAGGTCGTACTGAATCACCTCCGCCCCCTCGCCGGTGAAGCCGCTCAGAGATACAGGAATGGGTTTGGTGTTGCCCGGTGTCACAAAGCTTGTGATCTCGATGTCGCTTTGAGCTTGGGCAGCGCACCCTATGTCCAGCAGGCTGGTTGCAAGCAGAAGTTGTTTCAATCGCGTTAGTTTTTTCATCCGAGTTCTCGTTTCGCTTTGACGTTGAATTTGATGGTAACGGTGCGCTCGTTTTCCTTGGCGTCGTCCGGCAAAGGCACCGCAAATGTCACGCGACGCAGGACGGTCTCAACGGACTGGTCCGCGAGCGAATTTCCAGACGGACGAATGATCCGCGCGGAAACCACGGTGCCGTCACGCGCGATGGTGACACTGGCTGCCGCAGTGGCTTCGTCATCGGTCACGCCGTCGGGCACGATCCAAGCTTTGGCGTAAACGGTTTTCACTGCTTGAAGAAAATTGGCGTAAGTCGGCCCACCACCACCCGGACCGGGCATCTCAACGGTGGTGCTGGAAGAAAACCCTTCACGAAGATTACGCAGCGCGCTGCTGACTGCTTCGCGCCGCTTTGCCGCGGCTCGCGCGTCCGCATCAGTGTTCGAAGACGATGACTTTGTAGTCGTCGGTTGTGATCGCGTCACGATTTTCGTGCTGACTTTCGGTAATTCACGTTTTTTTTCAACGGGTTCCAGCGACGGCTCAGGCGATCGGACAATTTCCTTCACCGGCTGCGGTTGTGGCGGCGGTGGGCTGGCTTGTGGTTGCGGCACCGGCGGCTGCGGTTGCATCGCGGGCGGAGGCGGCATCGCGGGCGGATTCCCGCCGCCGGAGAGCGCGGCGTCAATGGTCTTCATCGGCACGAAATCCAGCACCGGCGAATCGTCCGACTTGTCTCGCGACGACAAAAACGCCGGGCCAACGAACAAAATCACCAGCAGCAACAGGTGAAAGCCCATCGAGACAAATGCGCATTTTTTTTGCAGGCGGTTCATCGTCGTGTGCCTGGCGGTTCGGTGCGCAGTGAGAAACGTGTAAGGCCGTTGCGCTGGCAGCGGTCAATCACCGCGTACAAATCCTTGTTCCGCCCGTTCTCGTCGGCGCGGATGTAAACAACGGTGTTCGGATTGTCGCGGTTGTATGCCACAAGGTATCGCTCAATATCGTCCAAGGCCATCCGCCGGCGGTCCAACGTATAAACGCCCTGCGGACTGATTTCGACCGTCCGAATGTCGCGCCTCTCAAGGCGCTTGTCCGGTTGACCGCCCGTGGGCAGCTTGAGGTTGATGCTCTGCTCCAGCAACGGCGTCGTGATGACGAAAATGATCAACAACACGAACGCCAGATCAAGCAGTGGCGTGATGTTGATCTCGCTCAACGTCACCAGATGACTGCGTTGTGAAAAACGGCGCATGGCTAGTCGAGGGTCGAGGGTCGAGGGTCGAGAGCCAGAGTAGTCACCGGGTGCGCAGGCCCTCGACTCTCGACCCTCGACTCTCGACTGTTTCTATTCTTCTTCAAGGTATTCAGTCTCCATCTTCGACACCAGTTCCTGCGCAAAGTTGTCCAGTTCGACCGTCAGGACGCGCAGGTTGTGTACTAGCCAATTGTAACCAAACATCGAAGGAATCGCCACCAGCAAACCCGCGACCGTGGTGATGAGCGCCGCCGACACACCCGGCGCCATCGCTGCCATCGTGGCGCTGCCTTGTTGCGCGATGTGGCCGAACGTGCTCATCACACCCCACACCGTGCCGAGCAGTCCGAGAAACGGCGCGCCGCTGACCGCAATCGCCAGCAGGATGAGGCCGGACTCCAGTTTCAACGATTCCTGCGCCACGGCGTTTTCCATGAGGCGCTTCACGTGCTCCATGCCTTTGAGCGAGACAAACCGTCTGCGGCTGGCATCCGGGTTTTTCAGGCGCGCGTCCAGTTCCAGGCTGCCGGCCTGATAGACCATGAACAGCGGGCAGCCCTCGGCCTGAATCCGGCGGTCAAACATGTCGAGCACGGTTTTTTGCGTCTTGAACTCGGTCGTGAAAAACTGGTTGAGCTTCTTGGCACGCCGCATCTGGACCGCCTTGGAGGTCATCACCGACCACGCGAGGATCGAGAACAGCAAAAGAATGACGATGACGGCCTTGCCTTCAAGCGTGGCCTGTTCCCAGATGTAAATGAGTTCCGCCTTATTCGAAGCGGTTCCCACGACAGCAAAAAAACATGGTACATTCATCATGCCGAGTACCTAACTTGGTCGTGAGGAACCGATTATCGCCCAAGCAGTCAACCGTCGAGCACTATGTTGGACGTAGTTTTGCCCGACCCGTTCAGAAAAAGCAAAATCTTTTTATTCACAAAATGGCCGATGTGCGCATCTCAGTTTCTTGCAGGGTCGTGGGGTGAAGCATGTGGGAAGAGCAGGTGCCAGCGACCGTTGCACCAGCACATTTCCAAACCTAGCAACGCTTCGTCGCCGGCCTGATTCCAGAATTGGCCGGGGCGTTTGAAGCGGCATTGGGTTTGGCGGCAGGTCGCTTCCACCGGCCCGCGGTCGATGGGTTCGCCGGCCCGTCAGCCCGCCCGGTAGTCCATCCGCTCTTGGTGTTCGTGGAAGTAGTTGACCTCTTTGCGCACCGTCTCGGCGGTCGCTCCCGCCGGCCGTCCGGCCAGCACGGCTTCGAGTTGCCGGATGACTTTGATCGCGGATTGGTTTTTCAACTGCTGGACCAACGGCTTGAGCCACGCTTTGTACTGGGCTGGGTCTTCGCCGAATACGGCCCGGCCCACCGCCGCGAGGTGTTGCACGGCGTGGTAGAAGTCCAGCCGCTGGCGCGCTTGCGGGAAGTGGTCGTCGGCCAGCTGCCAGACCCACACGGCCCCGTCGGCAATGACCAGCGCGCCGGCGGCTTGGCCAGCCCGCGCCACAACGCTTCGGCGTGGAGTTGCTCGCGCAATCCGTCAATGCCCGAGCGGGTGGCGACGAAGCCGCGTTCGACGATAACGGGCCGGTCGCCGGCCGTCGGCGCGCGGTGATCTAGGCAGAAGCAGGTACCACGACACCTTATTGCTTCACGCTTGACCCGCGTTTCGCGTGCCCTAGCATCCCGCGCGGTCGTTGACCGGAAATGAAAGCAATCCTGGCCCTCGAAGACGGTTCGGTGTTCCACGGCGAAGGTTTTGGCGCGTGCGCCTCTGCCTGCGGCGAGGTTTGCTTCAACACTTCCATGACCGGCTACCAGGAGATTCTCACCGACCCGTCCTACAAAGGCCAGATCGTCACGATGACCTATCCGCTCATCGGCAACTACGGCGTGAACGAGGTGGATGTGGAATCGTGGCGACCGCACGTGGCAGGCTTCGTGATTCGCGAGCTCTCGCCGGTAGTGAGCAACTGGCGCGCGGATTTTTCGCTGGCGGAATATCTTGAACGCAACGGCATCCCCGGCATCCAAGGTGTGGACACGCGGGCGCTGACGAAGAAACTCCGCGTGCGCGGCGCGCTCAACGGATTCATTTCCACCGAAGGCGTGCGCGATACCGAAGCGGTCCAGCGCGCGAAGGGGTTTGTTTTCATCGGCGTGGATTACGTGAAGGAAGTCACTCATCAACAGGCGTTCCGCTGGGACGAGAAGGATGAGCAGAGCGCGAGCTTCAAGCTGGCGGTGGGCAATCATACAGCGAACGCCCGG